>NZ_SJUQ01000046.1:0-8552 GCF_004337045.1 Exiguobacterium sp. SH5S4 | reverse complement strand
ACAGCGTCGCCCCGAGGGCACGCCGACTCCCGGGGGAACAGCGGGCAAGGCGAGACCCAGCAGCGACATCGTCGCGATGCGGCTCGCTGACCGCCCCCAGGAAAGCGGCGTGCCGGACAGGGCGGCTCGAAGGGCAATGAAAGCAGATGAGCGTCATCCCATCCGGGACGACGCTCATCTGCTTAAAATCATTTGAAGTTTTTCAGTGCCCTCTTGCGAGAGCAATCGGGTCTTTTGCTGAACAGACTCGAGCCTGTAGACACCGTCTGCAGGCTTTTAGGATACAAAAAACCACTTTTGGCGGGGGACCAAAAGTGGCGTAAGCGTTATGTGATCCGTTCATCGGGGAAACGAACGAATCGGACGTGATGAACCCTAAAGATGTGCCTCGTTTCATGGGGAATGAAACGATGGGGCATCTTCGCTGAAGTAGGATGCTTGATGGACTAAGGGGGAACATCAGACGCATGCTATTCCAGCAGCGGGAAACGAGTGGGGAAACTCGCTCATCACTTTTTTCTCGGGTGTGACAAGTTCAAAACGCGATTGGCTCGGGGAAGCCATTCGATCGCTACAGGTGTAACAAACGTTACAATACTGCTTGAACTCGATATGATGTTATCACGTCTGTGACTTGTCGACAAGTGTCGAATCTTCTGTTCACAAAATGTTCAAATTGTCAGAGGTATGTCCTCCAACATCGAACGAGCAGCAAACTGTCCTGAAAGCGTCACCATTGGACTGCCGCCGCCAGGATGGGTCGATCCACCCGCAAACCAGATGTTCGAGACGTCTTCCGAGCGCGAGGCCGGACGGAAAAACGCACCTTTTTTCGAGTTTGCTGACGTTCCGTATAACGAGCCATAATACGCATAAAAATCACGCGTCAAGTCAAGCGGGGTCACGCGGCGGTGGAACAAGACGTCAGCATCGTCCCAATCGACGCCGAATGTGCGCAGCCGTCGACGGATCAAATGTTCGTACGTCTCGGCATCGATGTCGGTCAAGTGGGCCGGAGCGTTGACGAGGATGAACAGATTGTCCCCGGCCTCACCCATGGACGGGTCGGTGTAGGCCGAGTTCGAGATGTAGATCGTCGGCTCATCGGCGTAGCGTTCTTCGTCGAACAAGGCACGGAACTCAGCCTCGTAATCGTCCGAGAAGTAGACGTTATGATGGGCGAGATTTAGACGTTTGTTCAGTCCGACCATCATGACGAAAGCAGAGACGGATGGCTCGACCGTATCCCGGGTCGGTACCGGGAACGATGGACGATGGACCGCATCGACGAGCCGGGGATATTGGGTCAATAGCTCCCCGTTCAAAAGGACGGCATCGCAAGACATGACTTCTTCATGGTCGATGACGACAGCATGCGCCTTACCGTTCATGACTTCAATCTTTGTGACTTCATGGCCGAGTCGGAACTCGACACCGAGCTCGCTCGCGCGTTTGGCGAAACCTTTGGCGATCGTCCAGTTCCCGCCTTTGGCGAAATAGACGCCGTCGTTCAACTCAAGATGTGAGATCAAGGCGAACGTGCCGGGCGTAACGTAAGGACTGCTGCCGATATACGTCGCGTAACGGTCGAGTGCTTGGATGATGCGCGGATCTTTAAAATATTTTTTATGGAGCGCGTGCAAACTCTTAAGCGGATGGACCTTCATCATATCGGCCCAAAGACCGGTGTCGATTTTTGTGTCCATTCGAGTGAAGAAACGATTGTTGGCAATCTCAAATAGCTTTTCAGCCTCGTCCAAGTACGCCGCCAATTGATTTTTGTCGGCTTTGTCACCGGTCAAGCGCCGGACTTCAGCTTCCATTTGTTCCCGTTCGGAGTGGAATGTGAACGTCGACCCGTCGGAGAAGTGATTGACCGTATGCGAGTCGAGTTTGACGAGTTCAAAATAATCCTCTGGGTTGGCCCCGCTGTTCCGGATGACGGAACGGAACACGTCCGGCATCGTGATCGTGTTTGGCCCGAAGTCGAAGCGGTGACCGTCCGTGATGATCGGCATGAGCTTACCACCGACGTGCTCATTTTTTTCGATGACGGTCACATCGTACCCGCGAGCCGCTAGTGTGACGGCGGCGCTCAGGCCTCCGAGACCGGCCCCGATAATAGCGATTTGTTTCATTGCAATGCGCCTCCTAACAATTTTCTAATGATACATCCGGCCTTTCCAAGTGATCGGTTTTCGTCTCCATTTTCGGACGACCGCGTTCGTGAGTAGGACGAGGTAGGCGACCAGACTGAACGGATGGAGCCAAAAATGGCGCCCGCCCGACTTCAAGTCGATGGCTAGCCGTGCGAACAAGACGAACAGGCTCGCTCCGAGCGATATCCAGTCTGGTCGGATGAGCAGGAAGATGAACGCCGATAACTGGACGCCGTAGTAAAGGGAAAAATAAAGGGCGATGCCCACTGCTTCATTCATTCCCTTGAATACGTTTTTTGAAAACCCGTTCCAGACTTCCTCGTTCGTCGCATACATATCGCACGTGATATAAGGTGAGACGTTGACGAGCGACGTCACTTTTTTACGGCGCTTAAATTCGCGGCATAAATCGATATCATCAATCAGGGAGTCGTGGATCGAGGCGTGACCGCCGACTTCCTCGTAACTAGTCCGTTCGACCAAGACGTTCATCCCGTTCGCGGCGGCGAAGGCGGGATGTCTCACTTTTCGCCAAAACAGCGGCAAGTGCTGGGCGATCAAGACGTGTTGCATCGGAATGAGCAGTTTACCGAGCCACGTCGGCGTCGGGAAACGGGGGAAGCCGGATAAAAAGACGGCGCCTTCCCGGACGAGCGTTCCGTGCATGCGGCCGACGAAGCTCGGGTCGATGGTCACATCGGCGTCGAGAAACAATAAGTAAGGTTCACGTGTCTGTATCGCCAATTGATGACAGGCGTGTACTTTTCCGGACCAGCCGTCGGTGAGCGGAACACCGCGCAAGATCGTGAACCGGTCGTCTGAAGCGATTTCCCGCACGAGCGCGTCATACGTCCCGTCCTCAGAGCGATCCTCATATAAGTAGACGTGACAGCCGGCGGTGAGGGCCGGCTTTAAACTGTTGATTAATTTCGGGACGTTCCGCTCCTCGTTGCGGAGTGGGACGCAAAGCGCGGTCGGCGGCACCGGAATCGGGGCCGTGAGCGGACGAAGAAATGCCAAGTTGACCAACGTGAAGAGAAACATGAGTCCAGTGAGCACGAATAGGATCATTGTTGCCTCCTCCCGATGTTGAGCAAGTGCTCTGTCCAGTCGGCGAGCCCGCGTCGTGGCGGGAACAACGACATGTATCGGTCCGACTGGGCGATCACATCGTAGCGCGTGTCATCATAGAGCCGTTCGAGCGCCGCGGCGAGCTCTTGCTTTTGCTCCCGGCGTGTCGTCGAGACAACGGTATGGGTCCGGAACCGGACGTAGACGACCGGAGACGCATGAGACGCGAACGCGTAGTAGATGGCACAAAGCCGGACCTCAGGTTTTGCGAGTAGCATCGTCGCACCCGTCCCGATCTCAAGCGGCCGGTGCTCTTGTGGGTATTCACGGCCTTGCGGGAACACCCACACCGATTTCCCGACGGACAAGAGCTGATTGGCATAGTTGAGAGAAGCGCGAATGTCGGATAACTTCCCTTTTTTGATGGAAAAGGCGCCTAAATGACGGAAGAACGGAAAGCGTCGCAATCCGTCCTCATCCATCAGGACGTGAACGTCGTGCCGTAAATAATACTCGTTCAACATGAGCAAGATGAGTCCGTCCCACCACGAGCTGTGCGTGCTTAAAAAGAGGCCCGGCGTCGGAACGTCATCAGCCCGAACGTTGATCGTGTGAAAGAACGGTCGGATCTGGTGTTCTTTGACGAACGTTGAAAAGATGTTACTGAACCATTTCTTTTTGTTCGCTTCGATCATGACGCAACCTCCGTTCCAAATAGATGACGCTTGCCGTTACAATACTTAACACACCGATCCCATAAAGACCGGCGTTGACCGCGGTGACACCGAACAAAGCGTGAAGCATGACGAACAAGTAGCGTCCATGCATGAGTAAAGTCGGCTCCGCTTCGACTTCGAAGCGGTCGAGCAACCATGAGAAGATGAGCGACAGTCCGAACCATCCGACGAAGTTTTGCGTCGGGATGTCATAATAGAGACCATCATTGGCCCATTCCCAGTAGCCTTTCACGTTGGCTGCGACCGGATCGATCGCCATGTCTAACCAGACCGCCAAAAACGGGACGAGCCAGAGCGTCCGTCGCTTGAACGCGAACAGGCGGGCGACAGCGAAGCTTGCGCCGATGACGGCGAGCCAGGCCGCACCAATCGTGACCGGTACGCCGAACACGGTCGGACCGAACGCTTCGGCATAAATATACTCGCTGAACGGGAACCCGGTTTTGACACCGAGCGTCTCGACGGCGATCGAGCCGAAAAAGATGAACGGCACGATGAAACGGGCGTGACGGACCCCGTCGGCAATGACAAATCCTCCGATGAGACCGGCGAGCCATAAGAAGACCGGGTTCGCCCATTCGAGCCAACTCGGCAGTAAATCAAAGCCGACGAGAACAACGCCGACGACGTACCAGACTAAAAATAATTTCCAAATCCATGGATACACTTTCATCAAATCACCTCACCTTCTATTCTAAAGAGGTTTTCGACATCCGTCTAATGAATGCATGCACAAAAAAAGAGCCCCTGCTAGAGGGACTCATCAATTCGCCATGCGCTTCCGTTTTTTCACAAATGAGAAAGCGATGAACAGGATGTAGAACGGGATGGCGATGAACCAAAACGTCGGCCATTCTTTCCACCGGGCGAACGTCATATACGTCAAATAGACGAGACTGAACGTGATGATGAACGAGTGACGCGGCAACGGTACGTCTTTAAAACTCGGAATACGAACCCGGCTCACCATGAGCAAGGCGAGACCGGTAAAGAAGATCGGGGTGAGCAGTTCGTTGACGCGATCGCCAAACGTCGTCACGACGGCGAGCAATCCACCGGCTGCCGTGATCGGGACGCCTGAGAAATAGCTTGCCGTGACGTTCGTCGCCGACAAGTTGAACCGGGCTAGGCGATAGGCGCCGAAGAGCGGGAACAGGGCGGCGAAGAAGAGCCCGTAATTCCCGTAATCGATAAAGAACGTATAGTAAGCAAGTAACGCCGGGGCGACGCCGAACGTGACGACGTCAGCGAGCGAATCAAGCTCTTTTCCGAAGTCACCGTCTACCCCGAGCATACGGGCGAGACGGCCGTCGAGGCTGTCGAGCATCATCGCGATGATGATCAGGAGTGTCGCATTCGAGAAATCGCCGCGCGCGGCGTAGACGATGGCGAGGACGCCACAAAATAAGTTACCGAATGTAAATGAGTTAGGAACCCACGAACGGATTCGTTCTTTCCACATAGTATTGCCTCCATCTTTGTCATTGAGTGAACCAGCGGCCGTCCGTGAAGCGGATCAAGTCGTCCGGTGTTAATTCGATTTGATAGCCACGTTTTCCGGCCGAGATGATGATCTTGTCTTTTTGTTTCGCGCTGTCATGCAGGAAGACGGGGAAACGCTTTTTCGCTCCGATCGGTGAGACGCCGCCGCGGATGTAGCCGGTCAGCGCTTCAAGCTCTTTCATCGGGACGGGCGACGCTTTCTTCGCGCCCCACGCTTTAGCGGCCGCCTTTAAATCGATATCTAAATCTCCTGAGATGAGGAAGAAGGCGTACTTCCGTTGCTCGTTCTCGAGGCAAATCGTCTTATACAGTTGGTCGAGCGGCTTATCGAGTGATGCGGCGACATGTTTTGCGGAGACATCGGACTCATCCACTACATAAGAATGATAAGTGAACGGGATGTTCCGTTGTTTTAATTGTCTTGCGGCATTCGTCAGTTGCACCAGTCCCACCCTTTCGTTGAACGACTCCTCTAAGAATAGCAAATAGTGGTAGCGTCGGGCAATCGAACTTGAAAAGTTTTGGTGTCAGGAAGGAAACAGAATGGACGATAGAGAAATGAACAGTGATTCATTTTTTTAAAAGGGGGATTATTTCATGGAAACAATTCAAGTGGAACGGCACAACGGGGTAGGCTGGCTCAAATGGAACCGTCCGGAAAAATTGAACGCGCTGAACGAGACGTTGTTACGCGAAGCGAGACAGGCGCTCGAACAACTTGAAGCCGACGAATCGGTCCGAGTCATCGTGCTGATCGGGGAAGGGCGCGCCTTCTCGTCCGGTCAAGATTTGACGATCGAGAGTGACGCCGATTATGGCACGTATTTAGAGGACGTCTACCATCCGCTCGTCCGGGCACTCTCGGATTGCCGGAAGCCAATCATTGCCGGCATCCACGGTGTCGTCGCTGGGGCAGGACTCAGTCTAGCGCTTGCGGCCGACGTTCGCCTCGTCGCCCGTTCGACGAAGTTCAGCTCGGCGTTCATCAAGATCGGCCTCGTCGCAGACGCCGGTGGGCCATATCATTTGCGTCGTTTGATGCGCCAAGACGTCGCGCTCGATTGGGTGTGGAGCGGCAGCACGATCGACGCCGAACAAGCTGAGGCGTTCGGTCTCGTCACTGAACTGATCGAGGATGAGGCGTATCTTGCCCGTCTCACGGCCTACGCCGAGACGCTCGCGGCAAAATCACCGACGGCCGTACAAGGGATGAAGGCGCTCCTTCGCGAGTCATCGTTTGAAGACGGGCTCGCGCAAGAGATCCACTGGCAACGGGAATGCGGCAAGACCGAGGTGCATCAACGGGCGATGCAAGCATTTTTAAGTAAAAAATAAGGGAAGCGGTCGTGTTGACCGCTTCCCTTATTCGTTCAAGAGGATGGTTTGGCTTCGAACTGGAAGCCTTTTTGTTGCCACTTGCCGTACTTCCACCGTCGGAAAGCGAAGAAGCCGCGGAACCACTCGTCGAGCGAGAACGCAAGCCAAATCCCGAGCACACCGAGTCCCAAATGAATCCCGAACAAGTAACTGAAGACGACGGCGACGCCCCACATCGAGGCGACCCCAATCATGACCGGGAAGCGGACGTCTCCGACCGACTTGAGTGACCCCATCAGAACGATGTTCATGGCGCGACCCGGCTCAAGAATGAGCGTCGCCCATAGGATCGGGATACCGACGGCGATGATGTCCGGGTTCGACGTGAACAAGCCGAGCAAGGATTTCCCGAACACGGCGAGGCCGAGCGAGGCGACGAGCGAAGAGAACATGGCAATCTTCAACGTCCGGACTGCCCGGGTATACGCCTCCTTGAACCGCTTCCCGCCGACGTCGCGGGCAATCAATAGCTGTGTCCCTTGGGCGATGGCGACCGTGAACAAAAATGCGAGCATCGATAAGTTCATCACGTAGACGCGAGCGGCGAGCGAGGCGTCACCCATCGTCGCGATGAAGCCGGTGATGACAATTTGTGAAAACTGGTACGACAAGTTCTCTCCTGCCGAAGGAACACCGATTTGTAAGAGTGCTTGAATATCATCGCGTTTTGGACGAATCAACTCTTTGAGCGGGAACCGCATCATGAGGCGGCGTTTGACGATCCAAAACAACAATATCATGGCCGACAAACGAGCGATGACGATGGCCCAGGCGACACCGGCGACACCCGTCACTGGGAGACCGAACCAGCCTGTCACGGCGAGCATGGCTCCTGCTGCCGTGATGACATCGATCAAAAGCGTCGCGAGCATGGCATGTTTCGTCATGCCGTGGCTGCGCAACACCGCGCTGAGCGCCATGATGAGCGCTTCGGTGAAGAGCGATAAGCCGACGATTTGTAAGAACAGCAGACCGTAACCGAACAGCTCATCCGACAGACCGAACAAGCGAAGGAACGTCTCGCCGAACAAGAAGACGACGACGACCATGACGACGCCGAGCCACATGTTCAAGCTGACGGCAGAGCGGGCAAAGTCCCGGCTCTTCTTCATCCGACCGGCACCGATCGCCTGACCGATCAAGATCGTCGCACCGACCGAGGTGACGCTAAAGACGATCAAGAAGACGTTCAACAATTGGTTGGCGACGCCGACCGCGGAAGCGGCGGCATCGGAATACTGGGCGAGCATGAGCGTGGCGATGATCCCGGTCCCCATGTGGAGCGCGAGCTCGATGAAGATCGGCCACGAGATTTTAAATAGGCTGAGCTGTTCGGTGTTTTTGGTTGGCATGAATGTTCCCCTTTTGTTCAAAAATTCTTTATATGAAATATTTATCTTTTAAAAATTACAATGGTCATGTTACTCCTTTTGAAATGAAAAAGAAAGAGATTTGCCAAATTATTTTCAACAAAAAAAACCACCCAAGCAAATGGGGAGGGCACTGAAAAACCTCCGCTCTATCCGAGCGTGAACAGAAAAAAGGGCGATTGGACCGACTCAAGTCGGGACAATCGCTCTTTTTCCTTGCCCTTATCCTGTTTTTTCTTTTGAGAGGGTGATGATCCGCTTCAGGTTTACCGCGATGATCGCCATCACGCTCTGTAACGTCATGCCTTTCAGGTCTGACGTTTTGTTTCGCGCCA
>NZ_SJUQ01000045.1:0-12293 GCF_004337045.1 Exiguobacterium sp. SH5S4 | reverse complement strand
GTGTCGCAACTTAAACGTTAGGGTGAGATTGTGGTTGCTGGCAAGTCCTTTTTCTTTTCTAAAATAGGAGTGCAGAGTTGTGTACGTTTCCGTTGCACACTTCTGCACTCCTATTTTGCACTACACAGACGTGAACCGTAGTGATAAAATGTATCAGTTTATTTGTCATGGAAAAAAGTCATGTACACCCTATCTCAATGCAATATGATTACGTCCATTGAAATGTACCAGTCTTGCAATCTTATTTACCAAAGAGTGACAAACAATTTACCGGGCGATGCCAAAGTTCCGACCACCCTTCATAATCCCTTCCCATGTGACAGTGAACTGAGCCCCGTAAAATGGACAGTTTAATAAAAAGCCCACGTGTTCTATGCGGCGATCAGATGGCCCCGATATTGTTCCGGGGTCATCTTTTTTAGGTTCCATTGACCGCATTCGCAGTTGTAATAGCTTATGTAGTCGCCGACCATTTCTCGGACCTCCTCGAGCGATTTGCACGAGCGGTTGGTGACATAGTCCTTCAAATGACCGAAGAACGATTCAATTGGTGCGTTGTCGAGACATTTACTGGAACATGTTTTTGGTAGTTCAACGTTACCTGACGTAAATCTATTTTATCTTCCCCGTCATGAAGTGTTACCCATAGAGTTTGACTACATAATGATGTGACGATTGAACACAAACATCATTTTTTCACTTGCCACATAGATACTACATATAGTCTTATCTACACGATAATCCATCCTTTACATCTATATTTAGTTAAAAAGTTCTTTACTTGTTTGCTGAACCTGTGCTATTATATTTAGCTTTGTCATTGACATGTTGTTACCGGTCGAATATAGTATAAGTAATCAATGAGCAGGCTGGACTGACCAGCCAACAACGGCCCCTTACCTTTCGGTAAGGGGCCGTTTATTTTATACTGATCATATACTGCTTATGAAGGAGCACAGACATGTCAAAACCGGAGAAGGTCTTCAAGTCAACGACCGATCAACTGAAATTGCTACACGAGCGCGGACTGGTGATTGATGATCCGATGTTCGCAGAAGAGGCCTTGATTCGAACGAGTTACTACGAAATCATCAATGGCTACAAGGACCTGTTCGTCAACATAGACGGTGAAGAAGAGCAATTCGAATCCGGGACAACATTCTCGGAAATCTATTACCTCTATGAACTCGATAAAACCATCCGTTTCGCGATGCTGTCGGCGACCCTTTCCGCGGAGAACCTGTTACGTTCAGTCATAGCCTATGTGCTTGCCGAGAATCACGGCCATTCCATCAAGGACTATCAACATAACAGGAACTTCCGACAGGGGAAAAAAATGACTCGTGGGCGCGCCAAAGGGAAATTTGAGCGGGAACTATTGTTGCAGATCTTCTCAGAGGTCTATTACTCGACCCATCAACCGATGACCTATTATCGGGAGACCTATCATGACATGCCGCCTTGGATTCTGGTGAAGGGACTGAGCTTCGGGAACCTTCAATACCTGTTCAAACTGATGTTGCCGGAATCAAAGACAAAAGTCATCGCACGGGCGACGGGCATGAATCCAGAGTTGATCACCGACCAGACCAAACAAGCTTTCGCCGAGACATTCGATATCCTCGTCGCCTTCCGAAATTGGGCGGCCCACGGAGGACGTGTGTACAATCACCGTGTGCGAAAGCGCCTGAGCTACTCTCCGACCCATACCCGCTTTGGTGTGACACACTCCGCCTATCAAAAACATGACCGTGGCCAAAGTGATGTCTTGAGTTTCATTATCGCGTTGTCTTACTTGAGAGACCGGGGCATCCAAGATGGATTTCTTCACGCCGTCACATCAGAGATCGACGATTATCTGATGCGATTCCCCCGACATAAGACGTTGCTGTTAAGACAGATGAACATCCCAGACCAGCTCTATCAGGAATGGCGCCATAATCGACAGCATTGACCTGAACCCGCGACCGCTCGCGGGTTTTCGTCGCGTGTCACCAGACGCGCCCACGCTCTTGGTCATGACGTTGTTCTTACGCATGAGCCCGTATCACCATTCCTTCTCCCATGCACCGTCCTCAGACACGCCCCAATCCTCGAACCGGTACTTGATGAGCCAATGGACGTGCATCACTTCATATTCGAATACACCCTTTGATAGCTCCGAGACGACGAAGCTGACATCCCCATCTGCCACCACCCATGTCCCGTACAGATATACTTTCTTGATCGGACGCTCTTCTGCGTCCAAATAGATCAACACCCGGAAATAAGGCGAGTTCCGTCCTTCGTCGAACCGGACGACCTTCTCGACGCAACGCTCCTTGTCGACGACACGCATCCACTCGGTATGTTCCATCAATTCCGAGAACACGGTTCGGACGAACGGATCCAATCCTTCGAACGCATAGTCATCAAGCAGCCCCTCGTCCATCAAGTCTCACCCCTTCCGGTTTTCTATAGAACGATTCCCCGTCCAGAGCCAGTTCAGTCCTTGTTCATGAACCTACAGAAATGAAGACTTTTAAAAATTGTATACACATATACATGTATACAATCGTTCCTTTTTCTTATGTACGACGATTCCGTCGAATCATATTGGTATTGAAAAAGACGGTGAGGTGGGTCAAGCGTTCCCCTTCCTTCACATCACAAAGAAAATCCATGCTCACAAGTTTCAAGTCGTCAAAATCTTCTTGAAGCCGGTCAGGAAGGCGTCGAAGCAATACCTCCGTCATCTCGTTTTCGTAATACGAAAACGAGATGGTTCGCAAATCAATCTTCAAGGCATAAAAAAAGTATACGAATTCATTCAGTACTATAATGAAAAAAGATTTTAGAAAAAATAAGTTGTCTAATACTTTCGTAATACACGGACCAAATAGCTTAGAAAATGTTATAGGTGTTTCTCAAGTACGATACTTACGGATTCTGGTCATAGTCGATGTTTATCATATAATTATGATTGTCATATAATCGACAATCTTTAATAAAAACATTTCGGAAAGTTACGTTAATAATTAGGGAATACGAAATCGATGTAATGTTTCTATGAAATAAAATATAGAATTTTTTATGGGGGGATAAGGAAATGGGGAAAATAAGATATTATCAAGCATACTTATCAATAGCAGCGGAAGGTCCTCTTTACTCAGAAGGAATCGAAAGGCATATTACTGGTATTAGACAGAGAGCATTTTCTAAATTAGATTTTACAACAGCTGACGTTAATTTTTTTGAGGAGTATTGGACTCGAAATTGGTACGCTTCGGGAAAAGAGAAGTGGCATAAGAGGTTGGACAATCCCACAATGATTGAGGTTAGAAATGCAATCTTTGAAATTGGTTCATGGTTTGCAAAATATACTAAGGAAGATGATTGGGATGGTGGAGGTATAACAATCGCTTTTGCCGGCCATGGAGAAGATAGGAATGGTTCGCTCGTCTTAAAAGATGGAGTGATTACTTATAGAGATTTGTATGAATTGTTATCTTTAGTTTCATGGTCTGGGAATTTACGTTATAACCTACTTTTAGACTCGTGTTATTCCGGTCGTTTTTTAATTGATTTTCTTTATGAATCACTCGAAGAGAAAAGTAAGTTAGTACCAAGTTACCTTGCTGCGGCTTGTATGTATGACGAAACTGCTCTAGAAGAGTCTTCGTTAGGGCATGGTCTTTTTACTTACTGTTTTTCTGTTGACCGACATGAAATGGGTGGATATGCAGCAAAAGCTATACAAGCTGATAATTCTTATGGTCCTTCACTCGACTTTATCCAGGGTGCCTACGGGGTTTCTTTACTAACCTTTGGTATGCAAAATGCCATTAAGTTTGATCAGTATGATTTTGAAGTATGTGGAGAAACAGTTCCACTGTTTAAAGATAAGGACTATGAAGATGTTATTAACAAAGATGAAGTGATGTATAACTTAGAGAGTGTCCGTGATCAGTTTAAAGGAGCCATCAATAGAATCAGCAAAAACAATAGGGTCTACCGAACAAGACATTTAACAACTGAAGAATTACAGCAAAGTTTAGAAGAACAAATTGCACTGCAAGAAAGATTCAAGGATAGATAAGGAAAAGTATATATAAAGATGAAATAACTGTTTTTATAAGAATATACTTACACTTCCTTTCATAAATTTACTTAGAGACAAAAATACAACTTCGTTTGTTTAATCATACCATCTCTATAAAAACACCATTCAGCCGAAAGGTTTTCGCGCGTGTCATGATACGCTCACAAATGAGCCCTAGTCATCATTTCTTCTCCCATGCCCTGTCCTTGAATACGTCCCAATCCTCGAACATGGCGACCTTCTCGGCGCCATGTTCCCTGTCGCCGACACGCATCCATCCGGGATGTCCCATCAGTCCCGATACAAATCTACATAGATGATCCGCTTTCTTTTTACACGTTACGCACGTCGATTATGGCGAAGCGTATTGGCACTAAAGAAGACGGTAAGATCGGTCAAACGTTCTCCTTCTCTCACATCACAAAGAATATCCATGCTCACGAGTTTGAATTCTTCGTATCGTCCCTTGTGTCGTTCAGGGAGTCGTCGAAGCACCACCTCCTCCATCATCTCGTCCATCGTCTGTTGATCAAGTTGAAAACTATCCATTTGAATCATCCTCTCCATTTGATTGCCTAATGATACCTCGCATCCAATCAAGTAATATCTCAGGCTAATTCACGTAAGCCCTGGTGTTGTTTGAAACAAGCCCTAGGCTTGTTTCGAAGACACGATCATGTTCAATAAACAAACGCTCTTTTTACTTTTTGTCGATTCCTCGATCATCCTTCGTGATGCAACGACCCATGCTACAGTATCCCCACACGGACTACCTCGTTTTTGTCCTACAAAAACGTACCTTGCGTGACGTTAGACACGCCCACGGTCTCGCTTTTGAATTTGCCCTGACGCCCCGTGCCTCCCGTCAGAAAGGACCAGGAACATAGAGATGCGGCGTTGAGCCAGCAACTCTTGTTATCGGGCCGTCAGGGGGGCAGCGGTGCGATGAGCGACTTCGCCACTGGCGTTAGACGCTCACGCATGAGCCCGACTTGGCTTTCTGACAGGCGACGCACGGGATGCGAAATGTACCCTCTGACGTGTAAGACTCCCACCGATTCTCCTCTAAGATACACATCTCCCGCCCAAAATACCTGAAAGATTATTTGTCATGGACAGACCGGTCATACGTGCTACAATGAATCAACTGGTAAATCATTTACAGTTTCTTGTCTGGTGTCTCGTAGAACCCAGACAGGATTAATGACAGACACGTTTAAAATCAAGGGAGGATATGACATGGCAAAAACGATCGGATTATGGGGCATCCCGCTGCTGTTACTACTCGCCACCGGGTGTGGTGCGACAGAGGAGACGGTTTCGACCACTGAGGACACGACGAGCGGGTCAGAGACCGTGACAGAGACGACGGAAACACAAGAGACAGAAGACGCACCGGCGGAAAGCGACGTCTATTTCAAGGACGGGGAAGCGAAATTGATTGATCTCAAGATTCAGATCACCGAGACCAAAGTGATCCCACCCGGAGAGCCGGGGAACGAGTATGGCGACAAAGCGGTCCTCGCCATCTGGTATGACACGACGAACCTGACCGGGAAAGACATCACCCCGATGAGCGCCTGGATGGTCGTCTTCGAAGCGATCCAGGACAATGACCCGAACGCAATCAACACCCTCGAGGTCGGGATGCTGCCGGACGAGCAGTTCCTCGACAGTCAGCTCGAGACCATCAAACAGGACGGCACCGTCTCGAACGCCGTCGCCTACGAGCTCGACGACTTGGAGACACCGGTCACCTTGGTAGCCACGCAAGGCATCGGCGGTGACGACTTGGGCGAACAGACGATTGAAATCAAATAAGAACAATACAACTAAGAGCAAGATTGAGAACCTGCGTATAGAAGACGACAGGTTCTTTTTTTGATGCTTGCATCCCGTACCACCGTTTTCGTCATAAGAAAACGACCCTTTTTCCGGATCTCGCTCTACGGATCCAGGCGAGAGCAACGCGAGTCGCCCGTCCCGTCAAAGAAAAACGTACGTTTTTCGTCCTTGCCCTTCCCGGACGGACCGGGACCGGTCCCCCCGGTCCCGGTCCATCCCTTTTCTCCTTATCCCACGTAGCCCCGTTGTTTCAGACTGACATACGACTCGTCCGACCCGAGAATCACGTGGTCGAGCACGGGGATACCGATGAGCTGTCCGGCCTCGTACAACCGTTCCGTCACCTCGATGTCTTCCCGGCTCGGGGTCGGGTCCCCGCTCGGGTGCTGATGACAGACGAGGAGGAATGAGGCGTTGTTCAAGATGGCGCATTTGAACACCTCCCGTGGGTGGACGATGCTTGAGTTGACGCTCCCGACATGGGCCCGGTGGACGCCGATGACATTGTTTTTCGTGTTGAGCATGATGACGAGGAACACCTCACGGTCGTCCTCCCCGATAAACGGTGCCGCGATGGCTCGGGCACACGCCGGTGAGCGAAGTGTGGCGTGCTCGAGGGCGACCATCTCCTCGCGAATCTCCTGTTTGATACGAACGACCTCGATGATGGATGTGAGTTCCATGACTGTTTGTCCCCTTTCGGATAAGCATTCCTCAGAACGAACACCGTTGTGCGTCCTGTTGACGGATTCGTTGCGAGCGTCGGGAGACGGTGCAGGGGCGACCAGAGGGAGAGCCTCAAAAAAGTGCGAAGAGCAAACGGAGGTCCAGGCTTCCGGAGCCAACGAGCGAAAAGCCTCGCTTTGAGCCTAAAGCGAAGGAAGACGGGCCGGAGGGCGCGTCATTTTTTTGACGTCCCTTGCACCGACGACCAGCGAGCTAGAGTACGGAAACAGGACGCACGGATCACCAATCATGAAAAAGACTGTTCAAAACAGATAAATCGGGTATTAAATAAGAACAAACGTTCGCTTTATTGAGAGGGGTAATTTTGATGACAATGTATCGAGACCGCGGGGAACTGAAATGGATCCCGTTCCTCATGCCCGAACATAAGGCGCTGCTGACGAAATACTACAAGAAGATTCAGAAGATCGAGATGCCCGACATCGACGAACAGGTCTTATCAATTTATGAGAACGTATTGAATGACGCGATCTTCAGTGGGGACGTGGTGGAAGTGAAATACGTGGAGGAGCGGGAGATGAGACGATTCAAGGGGTTCGTGCACCGGACGAACTACCTGGAGCGGACCGTCGAGCTGGCCAATCAGCGTGACGGTGTCATTGAGGTGCCATTCGAGGCAATCATCCACGTGGAGCGGTCGATGGACTAACGCCCTTCGTTTGCTGACGTAAAATCTTTTGTTGCTTTTATAGATGTATCAGTTAAAACAGTGGAATTAAGAGTTAAAAGTAATGTGTTGGCCAAAATTTGCAAAATGCCGATAACTTGAAATTATAACAAGCATAAATCATTCCCGTTTAAATATTTTGGGGCTCTTTTTTTATCTGAGTCTATTGTCGTATACTGGAAACAGAGAATGTAACGATTGCTTTCGCCATTTTGTAATCACCTTCAGAAATTATTAGAGCATCCTTCTATATACTAGAAAACTCACTATGAACTATGAAAAATAAATAATGGAGGAACAGGCATGCTCTTTTCAAAGCGAAACAACCAAAAAGAAATTGAGATATTTCCTTATGACAATACTCTACCCGACCGTCTTCGAAAGCAAATCTATCATTTATTGGTGGAGGTTTATCAGATTAATTCAGGGCATGGTTATACAACATCTTCCAACGCATTGTACCTTTTGAACCAACGTGAGCTATTCTCGGACGTTCGACAACACATTTGTGCTGAACATGGCCTTCTTGATTTTTCCGATGCTCCCGGTTACGGAAGTGATCCCAGTAATTCTATTCAATCTTGTTTAAAATTTTTAATAAATTGTAGTGAAGGTGACTGGGTAATCGATATGATCGAGCTACTCTTTAAATTCGCTGTTGATTACCGTTTATCTGGACACGAAACAATTGAGACCCTAAATATGAGATTCAGGGAGAACGGAGTCGGACTAGAATTTGTAGAGGACCAATTCATCAAAATTGACTCTACCCTACTCCATATTGAGGCAATTAAGCCAGCACTCCTGCTCATGCATAACGCTCAATTCGCAGGACCTTTAGATGAGTATTTAGAGGCGCATGGACAATACCGTGACGGTGACAATAAAGCCGCCATCACTTCCGCCGCCAAAGCGTTCGAGAGCACGATGAAAACCATTTGCCAAGCCAATGGATGGCCGACAGGAAAAGGGACGGCCGCCGCACTCATTCAGGCACTCTTCGACAATCAGTTCCTTCCAAGCTATTATCAAACCCAGCTTACCTCACTTCGGGCGACGCTGGATGGATTGCCGACAGTCAGAAACAATAACACAGGACATGGTCAGGGCGCGACGATTGTCAATACTCCGGATTATCTGACCCAATACGCTCTCAATCTAGCTGGGGCTAACATAACCTTTTTAATTAATATATATAACGAGTCTCAAAAATAGACTAATTATCTCAAGTGCGAATCAATTATATGTCGACCCTATCAATCAGAACTCAAAATGGGTTATTCGTCGTGAAAGCATGTTTACACGCTCGAAATTTATGGTAGTTTTTTTACAACTCATCACTCTATTAGTCGCATTTCAAGTTTTTCAAGTGAAACTATTAAGTGGCTTACTAAAGCATAGGAATTGAAAACTTTATTGCTTCAAAACACAAAAAGTCACAAGACCTAGACACGGTCTTGTGACGCCTATTATCGATCGATAGGTGATTTAGCCTTTGAGGAACTGCCTCCTCGAGAACGTGAGACGGCGCTCTTGTCGCGGTTAAATGCTGATCTGGAATTCGTTTCGTTTTATACGAGTACGGACAAGCTAACATTCCTCGGCGTGTTGATGCAGCGTTCGTTCAGTTTTGGAAGCATCGGACATAACCAAATCTCATTGAACCCCTACAGCGATACACTAAAAGAACTCTTGGAAGAGTCCCGATTGTTGGAAGGGTCCTTGATGAGAACGTCGAAACCTTCATAACCTCAATCCTATAACGCTTAGACTCACCAAATACGCATCCTGATCCATACGTACTTTTTTGTATACAAAACATCTGTCATGTAATCAACGTTATAAAAATGATGGGAATCCTTCACCATGTATACAAAGTTTACAAGAACAGTGTTGTTTCTTGACAATCGATTTGACTCTAACTGAAGAATATAAAAAGAGAGTGTATACATTTCGACGTCGAAACGGAATTGGCTTGTTAGCAACACCTCATCTTGTGTTTGCGTACCAAATACGCGAAAATGGAAGTGAGATGAGCGCGATTTATATGCGTTTAAATGAGAAATCTATTAAATGGTAAAGTGGTGAATGCTGTGCAGTCCAATGAAACTAAAGTGACCTCTTTTCGAGTCTCACAAGAGGTGAAAGAACATATCCAGCGGTTGTCGGAACAGCGGCAGCTGTCGACGAATCAATTATTTGAAGAGCTGATCACCTTAGCCGATAAGCAAGCGCCAGATCCGTTGATTGGTGAGGAGAATAATGCTCTCGAAGCGGCCTTGAATCAAGTGAAGGCGCTTTTCAATGAACGTGCGACGCGTCTTGAGCTACAAACAAAGGAACACGAACGAATCCATTCCCGTTATCAAAAGACAGTTCATGAGCTTGAACAAAGCATCATCATAGAATCGGAACAGCTTAAAGAGGACTATGAACGTCAAGTCGCGGCCCACAATCAGGAATTACTTCCCCTTCAACATCAGGTCGAACTTCTGTTTGCCGAGAAACAGAATGCTCAAAACGTCCTCGAGACCGAACGTGCCTCTTTCAAAGAAGAACTAAAAACACAGAAGAAGTTAGTCTTTAACTTAGAGGAAGAAGTTAAGAAGCTCGAGCAAGAGCGCAGCCAGCTCAATCGTCAAAACAAAAATCTGATGGACTCGCTTGACGAGTTGAAGGCACGGACGAGACGAAGCGACCAACTTGAAGAGGAGAATCAAAAACTTCACTTGGAAGTGCAGCTCCTCCGTCGTGAAAAAGAGGCGTTCGAGAACCGGTTACAGGAACAGATCGAGCTCGCGGTCCTACGTGAGCGAAACAAGCTATCGGATAGTAACTAATATGAAAAAAGTACCCAAGACTCGTCATACTTCGACGCAGATTGGGTACTTTTCGGTCTTGATGATAAAACATCGTATGTTTATGTATCATCCATGTGCTGATCAAGCACATTTAAATCATGGGGACGAATCGTCTTGAAAAACTTTCGAATCTGACTCCTCTTCACGACCTCATATCGCTTCAAATGTATACAGAAGTCTAGGAGGGTATGCTGACGAATGAGTGTTTCCTGTTCCTCTTGGTTTACGATGTACAGTTCAGCGTCTGTGATGACTTCTCGAATGTCTGCGTCATCGCTACATATCAATCCAGCGCTGATCAATCTCGCGGCAGCAAGACTATGAATCTCACCTAAGTCGCTCGTATGTTTGAGTGGCCGTCCTTCTCTGATTTTCTTTTCGTCCAGTTGTTGAAACGCAAGGCGAACTTCTGTCAGATAAACGAGATAGAGGTCATAGAGTTCATCTGTCGCAATCGTTGTTTCCGATTCAGGATCGAACAGCACCCACTTCCCGTCGTTGATGAACGCGTCGACCCTATCTCTTACCGAAAATGTCTTCAGTTCATTCAACACCTCCACATGGATAAGGACTTGTCCATACAGGCTGTTGATCCAATCGAAGACATCGGCTTGTCGAAAACTTGCCGCGTGAATGATGATGTTCGCATCGATGAACACCGGTTCCTTAATCATAGGTCACGTCCTCTTGTAGACGACTGATTTCATCTTCCTGTAACGTTTTAGCCAGATCCGGTCGATAGACGGAGAGTTTGTTGGCAGCGTTCAACCGTGTCAACCGTTCTTCTTCCACTGCCTTGACGACCCCTTGTTCATAGGCTACAAATGACTCGAAGCGTTGGGCTTGATCCAATGGACTCGGGGCAATCCCGAGACGGTTCCGTTCCTCGCGCCAATCGGCTTCCTGTTCACTCAATTCAGAGAATCGATAATTGAGTTCTCGGAGTCGTCGGACGACCGAGACATATGGGACTTGGGCCATATCTGCCAAATAGATGATGGCGGACTTCGTATCATAGCTATCCTTCAGTTTCTCCCACACTTCTTTAGTCGTACCCTTCGGCAACATGATCGCAGCTGCGAAACGGTCAGCCGCCCGCTCGTGATCGAATCCATCGACTTGCCATTCGCTCGCTTCAGACAAGTGCCATAGTTCATGGGCCGCGGTAAAGTAGCGCATGCGCAGCGGTTGGTAAGAGTTCAATGCGATGAACTCTTCTCCAGACATATGCTTGATCGCAACACCATAATACAAGTCGTCCTCGACATATTGAAAGATGAGGTTTGCGCGTTTAGCCAATACCTGTTCGATATAAGCGCCAATGAAGACCTGGCTATCAATAACTTGCTCTAAAAAGTCGGCTGCAAACGCTTCTGCCGTGTCTTCCGCAAATTTTGTAGTTGGCTTCATCATAAATCACCCTTGAGACCGACGTAATCCTCTATCGCAAATTTCAGACGCTCAAGCTCCATTTTGGACCGTCGATTTGAGAGTGTCCCGCGCAACTCGACCGTCATGCGCTCTTCTCTCATTGAATCATCAGTTGTCAATTCGTTGACCGATACACCTAATGCCTTCGCGATCACAACGATACGTTGTGGTTGGATGACACGGCTCTCATTTAACATATGACCGACCAATGCCTTACTGACCCCGATTTCTTGGGCCAACCATTGTTGCGACTTTTGATTACCCTGTAGCCATGTTTTTATATTGTTCACGATGATTGTATTTGAGTTCATGATGACACCTTCCTTCAATCTAATTATACCTTTTTCGAGTTATGACTACAAATTTATATTTTAATTTTGTAGTCATAACGTGGAATCAGGTCATCTTCATCGTCTATTAATGAAATCATTTTCCCATTCTACTTTTCGAAACGATGACGCAATGGGAATCACCTCAAGCGTCATTGAACTTGCCTATCGATAATTAGATAATAAAACGTTCTCAAAGCAATAATTGAACTGAACCCCGAATGAAGGACACTTGAAATAAGTGACCCATTCGGGGTTTTTCGTATGCGCACGAATCGCTATAATGAACCTATTCATTCAGACGGGAGAAACAACCATGAGTAAAATCATTT
>NZ_SJUQ01000044.1:0-14751 GCF_004337045.1 Exiguobacterium sp. SH5S4 | reverse complement strand
ACAGCGTCGCCCCGAGGGCACGCCGACTCCCGGGGGAACAGCGGGCAAGGCGAGACCCAGCAGCGACATCGTCGCGATGCGGCTCGCTGACCGCCCCCAGGAAAGCGGCGTGCCGGACAGGGCGGCTCGAAGGGCAATGAAAGCAGATGAGCGTCATCCCATCCGGGACGACGCTCATCTGCTTAAAATCATTTGAAGTTTTTCAGTGCCCTCGCAAATGGGTGGTCAAACGTCGTCATTTCAGTTTCAAAATGGAAACGCTATACGGTGCGAGTTCAAGTTCAAGTGAGTCTACGTCCCGGTCGTTCAGTAAATCGTGGGCACCACCTGTATGCCAGAGCGGGTTGAGCGTAGACAACGTATCTGAGTTATTGAAGTAGATCAAATACGTCTCGTCTTTCGAGCTCCGTTCGACGATGAGGGCGTTGTCTTCATCGTCGACGAGGTTGAACCGGTACGATCCTCCGTTCGCGAGCACCGGATGATCTTTGCGGAGCTGGATCAACTTCTGGACGAAGCGGAACAAGTTACGGTCTTCCTCGGCCTCGTCCCACGGCATGCAGCGGCGGCAGCCCGGATCTTGCTCGCC
The DNA here is from genome assembly GCF_004337045.1 of Exiguobacterium sp. SH5S4. Taxonomy (NCBI): domain Bacteria; kingdom Bacillati; phylum Bacillota; class Bacilli; order Caryophanales; genus Exiguobacterium; species Exiguobacterium sp. SH5S4. Next base: position 14,162 of record NZ_SJUQ01000044.1, on the reverse strand, counting down.
TTCGAGCCCGATCTCATCACCATAGTAAATACATGGGCTACCCGTATACGTGAGCATCGAAGTCATGAGGAGTTTGAACTTCCCTTTATGCCCTTTTGCCCGAGTGAGGGCCCGTGGGGTGTCATGAGAGTCGATCAAGTTGAACGTCACTTCGTTCACGTTCATCGTGTTCATCATCTCGACACGCGTCAACTCGTCCCGGAACTGTGACGCCGTCGTCCGATCGAGCGCGAAGTAGTTTAAGCTCGCGTTCGTGAACGGATAGTTCATGACCGCATCGAACTGGTCGCCTTGAAGCCACGGTTGGGCATCGTGCCAAATCTCACCGAGGATGTACGCTTCGGGGTTCGCTTCTTTTACAGTGCGACGGAAGTCACGCCAGAACGCGTGGTCGACCTCGTTCGCGACGTCTAAGCGCCAACCATCGATGCCGAACTCTTCGACCCAATAACGGGCCACATCTAATAGATAAGCTTTCAACGCCGGGTGTTCGGTGTTGATCTTCGGCATGTTCTTCTCGAAAGCGAACGTATCGTAGTTCGGCTTCGGTGCCGTCTCGATCGGGAAGTCGCGGAGATAGAACCAGTCGCGATACTCGGAATGCGGCCCGTTTTCGACGACGTCTAAGAACCAAGGATGGTTGTAGCCGACGTGATTGAACACCGCATCGAGCATGACTTTGATCCCGTTCTCATGAAGCAAGTCGACCAATTGTTTGAACTGCTCTTTCGTCCCGAACTGCGGGTCGATTTCCATATAATCGAGCGTGTCGTATTTATGGTTCGTCGTCGCTTTGAAGATCGGGCAGAAGTAAATGCCGGTGATCCCGAGTTCGACGATGTGGTCCATATGATCGATGATGCCTTGGAAGTCGCCACCGAAGAAGTTTGTGATCGTTGGCTCAGTGCTGTTCCAGGCGAGCGTCCCTTCAGGATCGAGTGACGCGTCTCCGTTCGCGAACCGGTCAGGGAAGATTTGATACCAGACCGTGTCCTTGACCCATGACGGGGCGTGGAAGATGTCGATCGGGTTGATGAACGGGACACAGAAGTAATAACCCGTATCGTCGAGCGGTTTATCTTCGAACCAGCCTTTTTCCGTATAGACGGCCGTCTCATTGCCGTCATGGAGCCGGAACCCGTAACGGAGGCGACGGAACGGCGGCTTGATCGCGATGAACCAGTAGTCGTACTGGTCGTCGTGGCCGATTTGTTCCATTGGTGTCTCGAACGTGCGCCAGTAGCTCGGCTTGTCCGGGTCAAAGTTCCACATCGCCGGGTCTTCTGAATGCCAGTCGTATGGGTCGTTCCAAATTAAGTCAACAGATTGGATATCATTTCTTTTCGTATGAAACCGAATATGGATCGTTTCCCGGTCGTATTTATAAACGAAAGGGGACATGGCGCGATGATAAATAGCTTCTTTGATCAAGTGAAATCGTTCCTTTCTCGATTGGGGTTGTAACCATTTTACACTGTCTGTTCCGAAAAGAAATGACAGTTGCGAAAACGTTTGCTCAAGCAAAGGGTAATAAAGCGTTTACATTTTGTCAATCACTGTTCATAACAATTATTGAACAATTGAACGTAGAAACGTTGAAAAAGAGATAAATGGGATACCTACAAGAAAAAATCGTAAAAAAAAGTCTTGTAAAACGCTTACACAACTGTATAATAAAAATTGAGGTGAGGATGCAAACGTTTTCACTGAGCGGCTGATTTCGTAGCGGAGTTGATTAAAATCAGTCGTTCAGTACGTGTGCGCAAATCTGACCATACTAATTTCCTTGGGGAGGTTTTTCATCATGAAGATGAAAAAAATGGTAGCAGGACTTTCAACGGCAGTATTAGCTTTCGGTGCACTTGCTGCATGTGGCGGCGGTACGGATAACGGTTCTACTAACGAAGGCGGTTCTACTAGCGAGAACAAGCCAGAAAAAATCGTAATTTGGGAAGATATTGAAAAGTCGGAAACGACGAAAGAAGTTGCGAAAGCGTTTGAAGAAGAACACGGCGTCGCAGTAGAAGTCGTCGAAGTTCAAATGACGGACCAAAAAGACAAGTTGGCGCTTGACGGCCCGGCTGGTAAAGGTCCAGATATCGTTCTCGTACCGCACGACCAAATCGGCACGATCGCTGACCAAGGTCACTTGGCACCGCTCGCTGACGAAGGCGCGCTCGAAGCGTTCACAGATGCTTCGAAATCGGCTGTCATGTTCGACGGACAAGCTTACGGCTATCCTAAATCAGTTGAAACACCAGTCCTCATGTACAACAAGGATTTGGTTTCAGAAGCTCCTGCTTCAATGGACGACCTTTACAAGTTGTCTACAGATCTTAAAGACAAAGGCGAGTACGGCTTCCTCGGTCTTTGGGATAACTTCTACTTCGCTCACGGTGTAATTGCAGGCTTCGGCGGTTACGTCTTCAAAGAAGACGGCGGCGCGCTCGACCCAACCGACATCGGCTTGAACAACGAAGGCGCAGTCAAAGGATTCGACTACATCGGCAAATGGTACCAAGAAGGCCTCTTCCCTAAAGGATTGGTCGGCGAGTCTGGCGGCCAAGCGATGGACCAACTCTTCACTGAGAAGAAAGCACACACAGTTATGAACGGACCTTGGGCTGTTGCTGGTTACCAAGATGCTGGCGTCAACCTCGGAGCGGCGGCAATGCCAACACTTCCGAACGGTGAGCCAATCAAGACGTTCATGGGTGTGAAAACATATGCACTCTCTGCGTACACTGAGAACCAAGAGTGGGCTGAAATGTTCCTCGCAGAACTTACAAACGAAGAGAACGCATTGAAAATGTTTGAAGCATACAACGAAATCCCACCGGTAGCAGCACTCGAGTCGAATGAGACAATCACATCGAACGAAGTTGCGAAAGCGGTATTCGATCAAGCGACAAATGCAATCCCAATGCCGAACATTCCTGAAATGGGACAAGTTTGGGAGCCAATGGCACAAGCGCTTCAGCTCGTAGCGACTGGCAAGCAAGATGCACAAAAATCAGCTGACGAGGCTGTTAAAGTCATCGAGCAACAAATCCAAGCAAACAACCAATAAGGATGTGAAATGACGGGGTACGCCACATGGCGTTCCCCCTCATTTTCTGAAATTGAGCAAACGCTTGCTCGATTGATTTGCTCAAATTGAAAGGAGAAATTGAGGATGGCTTCAATTCCGAACCCAAAAACACCGGAACAACGACCGGACAAACCGACCAACCATGCTCGGAACGCCGCATTACTCTCGATCATTCCGGGAGTGGGGCAGTTCTATAACAACCAACGTGCGAAGGCGATCGCGTTCTTTATCGTCATCATGTCTTATTTTGCAGTAAACTACGATCTGTTTTTCAAAGGGGCGGGCGCCGGACCTGGTGACCGTGGTGGCCTTTGGGGATTGATCACGCTTGGCGAAGTAGCGGGACCTCGTAACGACCACTCCATCTTCTTGATGGTAGAAGGTATTGTCGCAATAATTTTACTGTTCTTCGGTATCGCGTTCTACATTTGGAACATTCGTGACGCTTACCGAGTCGGTCGCATTCGTGATCAGCACCTAAACGTGCCAACGTTCCAAGTGCAACTTCGCAACTTGCGTGACCATGGATTCCCATACTTGATGTTGATCCCGTCGCTCATCTTGCTCGTCTTCACAGTCGTGTTGCCGCTGATCTTTACGTTCTTGATCGCATTCACGAACTATCGTTACAACAACGCGCCACCGGCAAAACTCGTCGAGTGGATCGGGTTCGAAAACTTTACGCGCATCTTTGAAATCGACATTTGGCGCGACACGTTCGTCGGCGTTCTCGGTTGGACGCTCGTCTGGACGGTCGCTTCAACGGTCGGTGTCATCGCGATCGGGATTTTCCTTGCCGTTCTGTTGAACCAAGAAGGACTTCGGTTCCGTCGCTTGTTCCGTTCAATCTTGATCTTGTCATGGGCCGTACCAGCGTTCATCACGATCTTGATTTTCCGCTCGATGTTCAATGAGTCGTTCGGTGTGTTCAATACGACAATCCTGCCGGCCTTTGGTCTCGATCCGATTAACTGGATGACCGACCCGACAGCGACACGTAGTGCGCTCATCTTGATTCAATGGTGGCTCGGTTTCCCGTTCATCATGACGCTCATGACCGGTGTCTTGCAGTCGATCCCGGGTGACTTGTATGAAGCTGCGACGATTGACGGCGCGAACATCTTTGATAAGTTCCGTCTGATCACATTGCCGATGCTCTTGTTCGCAACAGCACCGATTCTCATCACGCAGTTCACGTTCAACTTTAACAACTTTAACATCATCTATCTCTTCAACGGTGGTGGGCCGGCTGTTCCAGGACAAACTGCCGGTGGTACCGACATCTTGATTTCATGGATTTACAAATTGTCGCTCGGGGCCAACCCGCAATACGGACTTGCGGCTGCGATCACGCTCATCTTGTCATTCTTCATCATGACTCTAGCCGTCATCCAGTTCCGTCGGACAAAATCTTTCAAAGACGAGGATATGATCTGATATGAAAAAACAAAAACGAATCAATTTGGCGTTCTCTTATGTCATCTTGACGCTTGCGTCGATCATTATTCTCTATCCGATGCTGTGGGTAATGGGAACATCATTTAACCCGGGTCGTACGATCACGTCGACGATCATTCCGTCAAACCCGACGCTCATTCACTACAAAAACTTGTTTGACCTAACAATTTCGGATTATAGTTTATGGTATGTGAATACGTTGAAGATCGCGTTCATCACGATGGCGCTCGCCGTCATCTTAGTAACGATTACTGGTTATGTGTTCTCGCGTTACCGTTTCGTCGGACGGAAGAACTCGCTCATCTTGTTCCTCGTCTTGCAGATGGTCCCGCAATTCGTTGCCATCATCGCGATTTTTGTGTTACTCAACATGCTCGGCCTTCTTGATACGCATACAGCGCTGATTCTGCTGTACGCCGGTGGGGCGATTCCGATGAACACGTACCTGGCGAAAGGTTACTTCGATACGATTCCGAAAGAGCTCGATGAGGCTGCTCGGATGGATGGTGCCGGTCACCTTCGTATCTTCTGGCAAATCATTTTGCCGCTCGCGAAGCCAATTGTCGCAACGATCGCCTTGTTCAACTTTATGGGCCCGTTCAACGACTTCATCTTGGCATCGCTCGTCCTGCGTACACCTGAGAAGCAGACGCTAGCGGTTGGACTTTACAATATGATCTCGCGACAATTCGACAACAACTTCACGTTGTTCGCGGCAGGCGCCGTCCTTTCGGCCCTCCCGATCGTCCTCTTGTTCTTCATATTCCAACGTTACTTCGTCTCCGGTCTCACTGCGGGTGGTACGAAAGGTTAATACTCAAAAAGGGGGAAGCGATATGAGGCGAGGCGTCGTGCTCGTTCTCCTGTCGCTTCTTTTGTTTCCTACAATCGTCGGAGCGAAAGAAGCAGCAACATGGGAACAAGAACGCATGTACTTTATTATGGTCGACCGGTTCGTTGACGGGAATCCTGACAACAACGACCAAGTCGACAAGGATGATCCAAAAGCGTTTCACGGAGGCGACATTCGAGGTGTGATCGAAAAACTCGACTACATCGAATCGCTCGGATTTACGTCGATTTGGTTGACGCCTGTGTTTCAGAACATGCCGGACGGTTACCACGGCTACTGGATCAAAGATTTTTATGACATCGATCCCCAGTTCGGGACGAAAGAAGATTTGCAAGAACTCGTCGATGAGGCGCATAAGCGCGATATGAAAGTCATTCTTGACTTCGTCGTCAACCATGTCGGTCCGAAACATCCGTGGGTCGAGGAACGACCGGACTGGTTCCATGACGAGTTGCCGATCGTGCTCTGGCAAGACCAAGAGCAAGTCGAGACGCACTGGTTGTTCGACTTGCCGGACTTTAAAACGGAAGACCCTGAAGTGAAAGACTATTTGATCGACGCCGCTACTTATTGGATTGAAGAGACCGGCATCGATGGCTATCGTCTCGATACGGTCCGCCACGTCGATAAGCCGTTTTGGGAAGACTTCGTCGAAGCGGTGCGGGCGGTCGACCCTGACTTTTACTTGTTGGCCGAAGTGTTCGACCCGAATCCACAATACGTCGCCGAGTACGACAATTTAGGATTTAACAGTGTCACAAACTTTACGTTCTATGATCGCGTCTCGAAGACGATGACGCAAAAGCACGCCAACGTCGACGAAATCGACGTGGCGGCAAGCTACGCCGAGACGTTTTTCAACGATCCGAACCAAATGGCGACGTTCCTGGACAACCATGATGTCGAGCGGTTCATGCACGTCGCTGGACTCGGGGGAGCCGAGTCGGCAGAGCGGCGACTTCGCCTAGCGCTGTTCGCGCTCTATGCGTCGCCTGGTATGCCGATTTTATTCCAAGGGACAGAAAACGCGCAAACCGGTGGGGCCGATCCGGCCAACCGGGTGATGACGGATTTCCCAGGGAATGAAGAGTTACATGAGTACGTCGCGACGATGAACCGGATGCGGGAAGACTATCCCGTCTTCGCCACTGGAGAGCAACGGATGATTGCCTCGAAAGACGGCATGGCCGTGTTCGAGCGTCGCGACGGCGATGAGGTCGCCTTGTACGCTATTAATATGAACGATGAGGATACAGAGATTGAATTCGAGGTAAGCGAAGTCGGTGAAGATCAACGGCTCCGCGGTCTCTTGTTCTCACAACTTGTCACGGAAAAACGTGGCACGTTCACCATCAAGCTCGCTGGCGAGAGCGCCAACGCCTATGTCGTCGAGGAATCGGAAGTGAACATGTGGACGCTTGGTCTGCTCGTCGTCACGATCCCGCTGTTCTTGACGGGTCTGGTCATGTGGAAGCGACGCCGCGGCGCGAACTGAATACCCTGTCGCAGGGAACAATGAATTAACGGAAGCAAGGGGGAGCACCATGCAAATCACGATCAAAGATGTCGCCAAACACGCCAACGTCGCACCGTCGACAGTGTCACGCGTCATCGCCAACAGTCCGCGAATTAGCCAGAAAACGAAAGAACGTGTTCGTAGTTCGATGGAAGAACTCGGGTACCATCCGAACATCCATGCAAGAAGTCTCGCCAACCGCTCGACACAATCGATTGGTCTTGTCATGCCGAGCGCGGCGACGAAAATACTCCAAAATCCGTTCTTCCCGGAAGTGTTGCGCGGAATCAGTACGAAAGCCCATCAAAACGGTTATTCGTTGTATATGACGACCGGTGTGACCGAAGAAGAAGTGCTGTCGGGTGTCATCGAGATGGTCCAAGGTCGCCGGGTCGACGGTGTCATCGTCTTGTACTCACGCGAAGACGATAAAGTCGTCCAATATTTGCGGCAGACGAAGTTCCCGTTCGTCGTCGTCGGGAAGCCGTTCGGGGACGCCTCGTCAATCACGTACGTCGATACGGACAACTACTTAGCTGGTCGTGAAGTGACGAAGCACTTGTACAACCTCGGTCACCGCCGCATCGCCTTCATTGGCGGATCGGATAAATTGGCTGTCACGCAAGACCGTCGCAACGGGTACGCGACGGCGCTTATGGAAGCCGGGATCCCGGTACGGGAAGACTACATCGCCCGTGCCGAGTTCATGACGAAAGGTGGCGCCAAAGCGGTCCGGGAACTGCTTCATGTCGATGAGCCACCGACGGCTGTCGTCGTCAGTGATGATATGATGGCGCTCGGTGTCATCAGCACGCTCAGTGAGATGGGTCTGAAAATCCCTGAAGACGTCGCTGTCGTCAGTTTCAACAACGTCTATATCGCTGAGCATTCGAATCCGCCGCTCACTTCAGTCGAAATCAACATCTTCGGTCTCGGTTTCGAGGCGACGAACTGCCTGATCGAACAAATCGGCGATAGTGCACCACCGTACGGGAAACGTGTCATCGTCCCGCACTATTTAGTCGTCCGCCAGTCGTGTGGTCAAAAAAAGAATAGCCATGCGGCTGAATGAGTTGAAACCTTCCGTTTTCGTGCGGAAGGTTTTTTGTGCGGATTCTAACGCATACAAAGAAAGAACGTTCAATCCGACAAAAGTCCTGGCGTTACAAACAGATTACAGTTGTGAAAGAAATGGTTGAAAAAACAGGACGAGGGAACACTTATACTACCGGCAAAATAGCAAATCACGACAGAGCAGTCCGGCCAATAACCAAAAAAATATAGAATTTGAAAGGGAGATACAATCATGGATAACAAACGTTACGTAGGGACTTACTATCAAGAAGCAGAGCTTGTCTCGAAAATTGATGAACTTCGCGCGGCGGGACACCGCGAGGACGACCTGTACGTTGTTGTAAAAGATAAATCGAACCTTTCGATGGTTCGCGGCGAAACGGATGCAGAAGTAAAAGAAACGAAAGCATCGTGGCTCGATCGCTTCTTCGGAGTCGCAGACGGCGGCGATGAAGTGCGCCATACGTTTGATAAACTCGGCTTCTCAGAAGAGGAGACGGCACGCCACCATCAAGATATCGAAAAAGGCGGCTTCGTCTTGTTATTAGATACAGACGACGGCGTCTTGGACAACGGTCGCAACGACACGTTCGAAGGCGGTCGCACGTCAGCGGGCTATGGTTCTGAAGGGAACGAGGCTGGAAACATGACGTCGCGTGATCATGACCTCGGGACGACAGGTGCCGGACTTGGCGCAACGGGCGCGGGAGTCGGAGCGGACCGTCACCATGACATGGACGAGGACATTCGCAACCGTACCGACTTGACGGACGAGCAAAAGCTTGAGCTTCACGAAGAGCGCCTCCAAATCAATAAAGAGCGCGTTCAGACCGGTGAAGTCCGAGTCGAAAAAGAAGTCGTCGAGCACGAAGAACGGGTCGATGTCGAAGTCGAGCATGACGAAGTGCACGTCGAACGACGTCAAGTCGACGGGGACCGTGAAGCGACGGGCCATTCGTTCGATGCTACGACAGATCGCGACGAGATTCGTGTGCCAGTCACAGAAGAACGCGTCGATGTCACGAAGAAAGACGTCGTGGCCGAAGAGATTGTCGTCGGCACAGACAAAGTGAAAGATACAGAGACGGTACGCGAGACGCTTCGTAAAGAAGAAGCCCATATCGAAGGCGAAAACAGCCATCAAAAACATGACGCTGACCATAAGCGCCGTGATGAGCGCGACCGGATCTAATTGGATGACCAAGCACCTCGACAAGGATGGCTCTCTCTGAGGGACCATCCTTTTTTTCGCCAATTCATCTTACAGGAGGAACGAATGTTATGAAACATGCCATCATCTCTGAAGTATTTGACCAACCCGAGGTGTTGCTCAAGCGGACGATCGATTTGAAGCAAGAAGGATATAAAGAAGAAGACATGTACGTCTTCGTCAAACGGACTGAAACGGCTGACGCCATCCGACGCCATTCAAAACTATACGTACTAGTCGCGGATGAGCCGGATACGGTGGCGTCTCTCGTCACGTCAAGCGAACGGCCAATCGAGCGCTGGCTCGGCAGTATGCGGTTGACGCGCGAGCAGCAGGAACGATTCGTGGGTGAAGTCGAGCAAGGACGGTTGTTCCTTTACGTCGACGCGGATCAAAACGAGGAGATGGCGGACATTAAACGATTGCCGCGCGCTTCTTCCAAGGAGCATGAAGAACAGACGCTTGAACTCCACGAGGAGCGACTCGCGGTTGAAAAAGAAACGGTGCAGACGGGGGAACTCGTCATCGACAAGCATGTAACCAAGACTGAACAGACGATTGAAGTACCGGTTCGGAGGGAACACCTACATGTAGAGCGCCTTGCTGGTTCTGAAAATGTGATTGAAGACTACGACTTCGACAAACCTGGCATCCGGACGATCGACGAAGGGGACCAACTACGTATCCAAGTCATCGAAGAGCGCGCCTTCATCGTCAAGCGTCCAGTCGTCGTCGAAGAGATCATCGTCCGCAAGCAAGTGGATGAAGATACGAAGACGGTCACCGAGACGCTCCGTAAAGAAGAGATTGATATTAGGCAAGTGGGACAAGGCAAGATCACGATCGAGGACAATCCAACACCTAGAAAGGATGATAAATGATGAGTAACAAACGATTTGTTGATACGTACAAAGACGAGGCGGCACTCGTCTCAAAGATTGATCAACTGAGCCAAGACGGGTACGACGAGAAAGACCTTTACGTCGTCGCGAGAGACGAGGATAACGTCTCGCTCGTCAAACGGAACACTGACGCGAAAGTCGAGGAAGCGAACGCTTCTTGGATGCAGAAGTTCGCGGGCGTCGCCGAAGGAGAGCAGGAAGTGAAACGGGCACTCCTCGATCTCGGTTTGGCCGATGATGACGTCAACAAAGCGTACGGGGACATTATGGACGGTGGGTATGCCCTCATTCTCGATGAGCCCGATACCGGATTCAACGATGGCGACAACCAGGCCTTTGAAGGTCATGAAGCGAACGCCGCCTTCGGTCGCGATTCAGACGTGTGATACAGACGTACCTACTCTGGCCCAATGAGGCAGGGTAGGTTTTTTTCGTTCCAAAAGTGACAAAAAAAGAATGAAAAACTTTTATGCAAACGATTGCATTCTCGGTGTAGTCGTGTAAAATGAGAGGTGAGATTAAAAATACAGCGCTTTCATAGACAAGCGGTTGCACGATTCGGTTGTCTACTGACAAGTAGCCTTGTAGAGAAAAAGGAGTGGCAGACAGATGAAACGATTGTTTGCAGTCGACGAATGGAAAGTAACGGAAGAAGGGCTTCACCCGAACGAGAACCGTCTCGCAGAATCGATCACCTCGCTCGGTAACGGGCACATGGGGATGCGCGGGAACTTTGAAGAAGATTATTCAAACGATACGCACCAAGGATTTTACGTGGCGGGCGTCTACTATCCCGACAAGACGCGTGTCGGTTGGTGGAAAAATGGATATCCGGAATACTTTGCCAAAGTATTGAACGCGACGAACGTGGCCGGCCTGCGTGTCGCCATCAACGGGACGCCTGTCGACTTGGCGAAGTGGGAAGTCAAAGGCTTCACACGCGAACTCGATATGCAGCGCGGTGTCCTCACGCGGACGTTCACGCTCGTGAACGGATCCGAGGAGACGAACGTCGAAGTCGTTCGCTTCTTCTCGATCGTCGACAAAGAGATTTTGGCGATTCGCTACAACGTCACCCCGGTGAACTATGAAGCGAAAATCGAATTCACTCCTTATCTAGACGGGGACGTCGTCAACGAAGACTCGAACTACGATGAGAAATTCTGGTTGCCGGTCGAACACGGCGTCGAAGAACGGTTCGGTTTCGTCACGACAAAAACGAAGAAACTTGATTGGCACGTCACGGCGTCGATGATCGCCGACGTCGAAGACGCACGCTGTGAAGTGCTCGATGCGACCGACCTCTACGTCGCGAACCGCTTCACGGTCAAAGCGGCAGCGGGTGAGATGGCAACGGCGTACAAGTACGTATCGGTCGTCACGAACCGTGATCATGAAATTGACAATTTGCAAGGAGTCGGCATGCAGCGCGTTGAAGCCGCGTTCGAGAAAGGGTTCGAGACGCTCTTGGCGGAACAGACGGAAGCTTGGCTCGCCCGTTGGGAAAACGCGGACGTCCGCATCGACGGCGACGCGGAAGCGCAACAAGGCATCCGTTTCAACATCTTCAACATGTATCAAACGTATACGGGCGAAGACTCACGTCTCAACATCGGACCGAAAGGGTTCACGGGCGAGAAGTACGGTGGCGCCACGTATTGGGACACGGAAGCGTATTGCCTCCACTTCTACTTGGCGACGACGAAGCCGGAAGTGTCGTGGAACTTGCTCAAATATCGTCATAATCAATTGCCGCAAGCGAAAGAGAACTCGGTCAAAAACGTCGGGATGAAGGGCGCCTTGTATCCGATGGTGACGATGAACGGGGAAGAGTGCCACAACGAGTGGGAGATCACTCATGAAGAGATTCACCGGAACGGTGCGATTGCCCATGCGATCTTCAACTACACGAACTTCACGGGCGACAAGTCGTACCTAGGTCAATACGGACTTGAAGTATTGGTCGAGATCTCGCGTTACTGGGCTAGCCGCGTCAACTTTGTACCACACAAAGACGTGTACATGATCCTAGGCGTCACAGGTCCGAACGAATACGACAACAACGTCAACAACAATTGGTACACGAACTTGATCGCCGCTTGGACGCTCGAGTACACGCAAGAAGTGTACAACTACTTGAAAGAAGCAGAACCGGCACGACTCGACGAGTTGACAGCAACGCTCAACTTGACGGATGCGGAACTCGCGAAGTGGGCTGATATCCAAACGAAGATGTACTATCCGAAAGACGACCTCGTCCCGGACGTGTTCATGCAGCAAGACGGGTTCATGGATAAAGAGCAGATCTTAGTGAAAGACCTCGATCCGAAACACTTGCCACTTAACCAAAATTGGTCGTGGGACCGCATCCTCCGCTCGAACTTTATCAAGCAGGCGGACGTGCTCCAAGGCCTGTACACGTTCAGCGACCGCTTCACGCTCGAACAAAAACGTGCGAACTTCGACTTCTATGAGCCGCGTACGGTGCATGAGTCGAGCTTGTCGCCTTGTGTCTACTCGATCGTGGCAGCTGAAGTCGGTTATGAAGACAAAGCGGTCGAGCTGTACCAACGCTCAGCCCGACTCGATCTTGATAACTACAACAACGATACAGAAGACGGTCTTCACATCACATCGATGGTCGGTTCGTGGATGGCGATCGTCCACGGCTTCGCTGGGATGCGCGCCCTCGAGACCGAACTCACGTTCAGCCCGATGATCCCGAAATATTGGGACGGTTACTCGTTCAACGTGCTCTGGCGCGGCCATCACTTGACGGTCACATCGACGCGTGAACAAGTGACGATCAAACAGACAAATGGAACGGACGTTACGATTCGTGTGTACGGAAACGCGGTAACGGTTCCGGCGAATGATTCAGTGACGATCGAGACAGTGAAAGCGTGACCAAACGTATCAGGGCAGCAAGTCGGCTTCGGCCGGCTTGCTTTTTTGTGATACAGGCGGGCACATCCCATTATTTTTGTTGTAGGCATGGCTTTGAATGTATGTTATCTTGATGCTTAGCTAATTTTGAAAGGGGAGACAGAACTTGACGGAATCCGTTAAAGAACACGCGCGCATCGGGATCGTTTCGATCATCGGGGGAGTGTTCGTCGCATTATCGATGACATTATTCTTAATCCCAGCGGGGGTTTACTCGACTGGGTTTACGGGCTTGGCCCAAATTTTCACGACCTTATTTGCCGGTACGCCGTTTGAGCTCGGTGAAGGCATTTGGTTCTTCATCTTGAACGTACCGCTTTTAGTCGTCAGTTATTTTATGCTCGGAAAGAACATGATGATCCATACGTTGATCAGCGTTGCCTCGGTCACCTTGTTCATTCGCGTGCTTCCGCAATCGCAGCTCCTCTCGGACGATCCACTCTTAAACGCCGTCTTCGGCGGGGTATTGCTCGCCATCGGGTCAGGCATCACGATTCGGTTCGGTGCCTCGACCGGAGGGTTTGATATCGTCGCCCTCATCCTAGCGAAGTTCACGAACAACTCGGTCGGCGTCTACTTGTTCCTCATGAACATGATGATCGCGCTTTGGGCCGGTGCTTTGTTCGGATGGCCGACGGCGCTGTATACGATCGTCTTCTTGTACGTGACGTCGAAAGTCATCGATGAGATTTACACGAATACACAGCGTCAGACGCTCTTCATCGTCACGAATCATCCAGACGAAGTGACGCAAGAGTTGCACCAACACGTGTTCCGCGGCATCACGCTCATGCCAGCGATCGGTACGTACTCGAAAGTCGAGAAAGCGACGCTCATGATGGTCGCCCAACGCCACGAAGTGCGTGAGATTACCCGTATCTGTAAAGATGCCGATTCACACGTCTTTATTAACGTCGTTCCGACGGAAGATGTTGAAGGGGCGTTCCGACGCTGACAGAAAGTCAAGAAAACCCGCTGAACGGTTTGATATGCTCCCCAATAGGTAGACAGATGAAATAACAAATCTGTTTATCTGATTGGGGAGTGTTTTTTTATGGCGAGAAGTCGACATTCGATCGAACAAAAACTGAGTGCGCTGCGTATGATGGACG
>NZ_SJUQ01000043.1:0-16897 GCF_004337045.1 Exiguobacterium sp. SH5S4 | reverse complement strand
CTTATGTTCGTCATATCTGTCACAGGGGTGGCCAAGAGGTTTATGTACGGGCGATTCATCTCCCACCTACGCTGGGCCTCGCCCCAGACGCTTAGAGGTGGGAGAATTCTCGCTTAATTATGTTAAAATTCGATAGTATCAGGGTCTGGACCGATGCGTTCATGTGTCGCGACCGCATCGATTTTCGCCATATCGTCCGCATCGAGTGTGAAGTCGAAGACGTTGAAGTTTTCTTCGATCCGGTGTGGTGTGACCGATTTCGGCAAGGCGACGTTCCCTGTCTCTAAGTGCCAACAGAGGACGACTTGGGCCGGTGTCTTCCCATGCTTGTCAGCGATTTCGGCAAACACCGGGACATCGAGGAATTTTCCTTGCATGAGCGGGCTCCACGCCTCGATTTGAATACCTTCATCTTGGCAGTACTCGACGAGGTCCGGTTGCGGGAGTTGCGGATGAAGTTCGACTTGGTTGATGAGTGGCGTCATCAGACCCGCTTCTTTCAACGCTTCAAGGTGATGCTCTTTGAAGTTCGAGACGCCGATCGCTTTGATTTTTCCGGCCTCATACAAGTCGACAAGATCTTTCCAAGCGGCGACGAAACCGTCGACCGGCCAGTGAAGCAGGCACAAGTCCAAATAGTCGGTCTCGAGGCGAGCGAGCGACTCGTCGAACGCATCCTTCGTCCGTCCTTGACGAATGTCCTCGTTCCAAATCTTCGACGTCAAAAAGATGTCGGCGCGGTTGACGCCTGAAGTCATAATCCCTTTGGCGACGCCTTCTTCGTTTTTATAGATAGCCGCCGTATCGATGTGGCGGTACCCGACTTTCAACGCCTCGGCGACAGCTTGCGGTGCCTCGGTCTCATTGTCTACTTGCCAGACGCCAAATCCGATCATCGGGATTTGAACGCCGTTTCGTAACGTTGCGAGTTGCATAAATCATTCCCCTTTCTAATCTGTCGAGCTGATTGTAACATACCCGACATCTTATTCCGAAAAACTAAATCGTCAAGTCTTTCCGTGTGAACCAGCCATAGCAAGTGACGATGATCAACACGTTCAGCGCTGTCAGCCAAAACAACGACAACCAAACCGAATCGCCTTGAATCAATGCGTTCGCGTCAAATAGAGAGAACATCGACAGGTTTCGCAACCAGTCGAGTTGATCGCTGAAGCCTGAGAAGATGTTGGCAATCAAGAAGATTGAAAAGATGCCGCCCGTAACCATGTACGACCGGGTGCTGTCATCGAACAGGCTCGCGAGCACGTAAGCGAGCGACCCGAGGACGAGCAAGATGAGACCGGCGTTGAGTTGCAACGTCCACAACAGACCGCTATCGATGTTTAAGTCGAACAACACGTTCGCGAGCATGAGGCTGAGCCCGTTCAACCCGACGAACAAGACGGTCGCGATGACCAGCAAGGCGATACTCGCCGTCACGTAGCCGCTTCTTGAAATCGGGGCCGCCATGTAGAGCATGACCTCGCCCGAGTCGACCGGTTTGGCCATGAGCCTTGACGCGAACGTCAACGCGAACAAGATGGCGAGCACGTAGAAGATGAGCCCATAATAGTTCCCGGCGAGCAGGTTGATGACGTTGTCCATCGCGAGATTCGGGTCGATCTTGAACACGTCGAGCAGCTCTGGCGGTAGTGAATCGAGCTTCCCTTCGATCAGGCCGGTCTCTTGAATCGATGGGAAGATGGCCGCCAAGAAGAACAAGTACACACTCGTCCCGAGCGCGTAACCTAATATCCAACCCCGATTTTGCTTGAACAGTGACGATACGAGTACCATTTAAGTCGCCTCCCCGTAATATTGCATGAACATGTGCTCGAGTTCGTCGGTGCCGCTCGTCAAAGACGCGATGTCGTGACGGGCGAGCAGCTCGATCAAGCCGTTCAACTCTTCTGACGTCGATAACGACACCGTGACGAATGTCTGTTCACGTGTCCCGATCTGTTCGCTCAATTTGATCGCCGCCGCCTCGTCTTTCATGCCGATGCGATACGTCTTTTTGCTTCGCCGTTTCAGCTCCGCCATCTCTTCTTCGATGATCATCCGGCCGTCGCGGATGAGGGCGGCCCGGTCACACGTCTTCTCCATCTCCGGGAAGTGGTGCGAGCTCATCAAAATCGCTTTCCCGGCCGCTTTTTCAGCGAGCACCCAGTCGACGAGACGCTCTTGCATGAGCGGGTCGAGCCCGCTCGTCGGCTCGTCGAGGACATATACAGGAACGTCTTTCATGAAACACGTGACGATGGCGAGTTTTTGCTTCATCCCTTTCGACATCTTCCGGACTTTCAAACCCGTATCGAAAGCGAACACGTCGAGCAATTGACGCTCCCGCTCCGCACTCGTCACGTGAAGACGTCTCGTGAGACGAATGACTTCTTCCCCGGTCATGTCTTGCGGGTAGTTGATCTCACCTGGCAAATAGCCGACGAGCGCCTTCACCGTCTCGGTCTCCTTCCAGCAGTCATGCCCCATCACGGTCGCTTTCCCTGAGTCGGCGTGGAGCAGTCCCATCAAATGACGAATCGTCGTCGACTTCCCGGCCCCGTTCGGACCGATGAAGCCGAAAACGGTGCCGGGCTCGACACGGAACGAGACGTCGAAAATACCGTGCGTCTGGTCAAACCGTTTCGTCAACTTCTCAATTTGGATCATTTCGCCCTCTCCTTTTTGAAATATAAACACGATATGATTACAAAACTAGTATATCACGTTATTTTTTGAAATGGAAATGGTATATTGATTACAAAACAATGGAGAAGAGGGATGAAGGTGGACGGTTTTACGAAACGGACGGAGACGAAACAACGGGCCATACTTGACGCCGCCAAGTCGCTGATGAGCGAGAAGCAGTCACGCTTCACAATCAGTGAACTTGCCCGCTCCGCCTCGGTCTCACCTGTCTCAATTTACAATTACTTCGGCTCGAAGGAACAAGTCGTCCTTCAAGTGCTCACGCGTCTGACCGAAGATGAGATGGGCTGGATCGATGAGCGCATCGGGGAACACATCCCGTTCGAGGAGTTACTGATTGAGATATTAAGACGGAAAATTGAATCAGCGGCATTGTTCGATGACGCGGTGTTATCAATCGTCACGGCCGACCCGTCGTGGCAACAACTCGCTGCCCGTGGCTATGCCGCGTTTCGAAGCTTGATCGAGTACGGCAAGACGACCGGGGCGATCGACCCAGACGTATCGACCGATGCTTACCTTCGTTACGTTCGCTTGATGCAACAGGCAGTTTTATCAGATCCAGATTTCGCGTCGCACGAAATGACCGAGACAATGCAGGAGTATTTTCATTTTTTCTTGCACGGGATCATGCGACGAAGCCGTTAAAACAGGCGACAATCCGCGGATTGTCGCCTGTTTCGTTCACTGCAGTTGTCGGTAGACATGGTCTTCTATCGGATAAAGCGACAGATCAAGTTCGCAGTCTCCCGTCAGCACCAAGTCTGCAAGTACTTTGCCGATAAACGGGCCGACCGTCAAGCCCGATGAACCGAGACCGTTGGCGACGAGTAATTTCTCCGCCCCCGGCACACGACCGAGAATCGGGATCGAGTTCGGTGTGATCGGACGGAAACCGACACGTGTCTCGATCAATTCGGCTTCGGCTAAGCCAGGCGCCGACTCCAGACCTTTTGCGAGCACTTCATGGACACCGATCGCCGTCGGGCGTGCGTCGAACGCCTTACCCCGTTCATGCGTCGAACCGATGACGACCCGACCCCCTTCGAACCCGAGCAAATATCGGCGTCGCGGTGGCATGACGACCGGCCAGTCCGATGCATCGACGTCTGTTAACTGGACGTGGACGATTTGCGCTTTCTCCCCGGCGACACGTGCCGTATAACCAATCGGCTCCATCAACTCAGGCAACCAGGCCCCACAGGCGAGCACGATCTCGTCGGCCTCATAGCGGACACCGTCGCACTCGACGTGATAGCCGTCTTCTTCGACGAGAACGGCAGAGCCGTCGATAAGTTTCACGCCACGTTTGACGGCGACACGTTCGAGAGCCGCGCGCAATTTCTCGCCATCGACGCGGGCCCCGCCTTCGACGAGGAGCGCATCGTATTCATCTGACAGCGGTGGGAAAAGAACTTTCGCCTCTTCAGCCGACAGTCGAGTCAACTCACCGATCTCTGGTGCCTCTTCTCGGCGCAGCGTCGTCCGCTCGAGCATCTCGTTCAACTTCTTGTCTTCATGCAACGCGAGCGTCCCGACACGTTTATAGCCGGTATCACGCTCACCCTCATTCATTAACTCGGCGACGACGTCTCTATAATAGCGGGCACCGCCTTTGGCGAGCGCGTACCAGGCTTTGTTGCGGCGTTGGGCGATCCACGGACAGACGATGCCTGCGGCCGCGTCGGTCGCCCGGCCCACTTCTTTTCGATCGATGACGGTGACGTCGGCTTTCCCGGCCAAATGGTAAGCAGCCGAGATGCCGACGATGCCCGAACCGATGATAATAATTTTTTTCATAAGTTTCGCCCCCTTTAATCGCGAGGGCGGTCACATCCTTTCCTGTCTTCCTAAAAAAATCATCGGCCCAAGGCCGATGATCAGTCTCGCATCGCGAGGCGGTACAATAAGTCGAGCAATTCGATATAGAGCCAGACGAGCGTCACAATCAATCCGAACGCCGCCACCCATTCCAACTGCTTCGGTGCCCGGGCTTCGACTTGACGTGCGATATAGTCGAAGTCGAGGACGAGCGCGAGTGAGGCGATGATGACGATGACGAACTGGACACCGATCGCGAGCGGTGACGACCCCGTCATGAACGGAAGTCCGGAACCGAAGAAACTCATGCCGATCTGGACGAGATACAACAGCATGACCGTGAAGATCGCGGCCGTGACACCGGCCCGGAACTTTTGCGTCACTTTGACGAGCCCGGTCGAATAGACGAACCACATCGCGAACGCGACGATAAACGTCGTCAAGACGGCGCGACCGACGATGCCCGGTGCCATCGCTTCAAAGAAGTACGAAATCGAACCGACGAACACCCCTTCGACGATGCCGTAGAGTGGTGCGACGACAGGCGCCGTGTTCGGTTTGAAGGTGATGATGAGCGCCATGATCAAGCCAAGAATGAGCGAGCCGATCATGAGTGGGAACAAGAGCGCTTCCCCGATCGTCGGAACGAGCAGCCATGTCGTACCAGCCGCGGCCGTCACGAGCAAGAGCAACGTGAACACTTTCGACCACGTACCGGCTTTCGTCATCGGCTCTGTGCTATAAGCAGTCGACTCCATCGATTTACGGAGAATTGGGTTAGATTTTAAGTTCAACTGTAGAAATCTCCTTTATTCTTTTTTCAGTTTTTGGTCATGACCTTGATAAACTCACGCATATAGTCGGGCAGATCTGGCGGACGACGACTCGAGACGATATGGCCATCGACGACGACCGGCTCATCGTGCCAGATCGCGCCCGCGTTTTCCATGTCGTCTTTAATGCCCGGTGTACTCGTCACGTTGACGCCTTGAAGAATGTTGGCTGAAATCAATACCCAGCCCGCGTGACAGATTTGACCGATCGGCCGTTTTTGCTCATCCATGTAGCGGACGAAGCCTTTCACCGAGTCGAAACGGCGCAACAAGTCGGGCGACCAGCCGCCCGGGACGAGCAACGCATCATACGACGAGATGTCGACGTCGTCGAACGCCACGTCCGACTTGGCCGGGACGCCATACTTCCCAATATAAGCGTGATCCGCTTTCTCGCCAGCGAGAATGACGTTCGCCCCTTCTTCACGTAACCGGTGGACCGGATACCAGAGTTCTAAATCTTCAAAGTCGTCACTGACGATCTGCAAAATATTCATACCTTGTAACTTCATCGAATCCCTCCCTTTAATTGTCTTTCCCTAGTATACCCGAAATCGGACATCCCGAAAACGAATAATCACTGTCTCGTAGCTGTATATCGATTTTACAGTCAAGAAATCATCTACATCTTGTGGTAGATGTGATAACGTTAGAGATGAATGATTGAAAAGGGGGCACACCTACCATGAAACAATACCACGACTTATGTAACCATATTCTCGACCACGGCGTCGTCAAAGAAGACCGGACCGGTACCGGCACGACGAGCGTGTTCGGCTATCAGATGCGCTTCAACCTGCAGGACGGGTTCCCGCTCATCACGACAAAGAAATTACATACGCGCTCGATCATCCATGAACTGCTTTGGTTCATCTCTGGCGACACGAACGTCCGTTACCTACAAGACAACGGTGTCCGTATCTGGAACGAATGGGCGGATGAGGACGGCAATCTTGGCCCGGTATACGGTGCCCAGTGGCGCTCGTTCCCGAAACCAGACGGCTCGAGTGTCGATCAACTCGCCCAAGTGATCGAACAGATCAAGACGAATCCCGACTCTCGTCGACTCGTCGTGTCTGCTTGGAACCCTGGTCAACTCGATGACATGGCGCTCCCGCCGTGCCATCTGTTGTTCCAGTTTTACGTCGCCGACGGCAAACTGTCGTGCCAGTTGTATCAACGCAGCGCCGACACGTTCCTCGGCGTGCCGTTCAATATCGCGTCATACGCTTTGTTGACGCACATGGTCGCCCACGTGACCGGTCTTGAGGTCGGCGATTTCGTCCACACGCTCGGTGACGCGCACATCTATCATAATCACCTCGAGCAAGTGAAGCTGCAGCTGACGCGTGACACGCGCCCGCTTCCGAAACTGAACATCTTGCGTGACGTATCATCGATCGAGGACTTCCGGTTCGAGGACTTTGAACTCGTCGGTTACGACCCGCACCCGCACATTAAAGGAGCGGTTAGCGTATGATCATCCATGTCGTCGCTTGTGGATCGAATCGTGAAATCGGGAAAGACAACGGCTTGCTCTGGCGCCTGCCTGACGACTTGAAATACTTCAAAGCCGTCACTACGGGTCAGACAATCGTCATGGGACGAAAGACGTTTGAATCGATCGGCCGGGCGCTCCCAAACCGGCGCAACATCGTCGTCACATCGAACCGTGAGTTTTCAGCACCCGATGTCGAAGTCTGGCACGACCTCGATCGCATCCTCACCGCGCGCGACACCGAGGACTTCTTGGTCATCGGCGGGGCGACGCTTTATGAACAGACGATGCCAGTCACCGAACGCTTCTATATTACCGAGGTCGACGGGACGTTCGAGGCGGACACGTATTACCCGCTCACGCCGCAAAATCTCATCGTCACGGACGAACGGTTCCATCCGAAAGATGAGCGGCATGATTATAGTTTCACGTTCCGCCAATACGACAAAAAAGACATCGAATGAGATCGATGTCTTTTTCAATCCGGTAATTTTTCAAGCCATTGCTCAATTTTTTCTGTGATGACGTCGTTACGGTCTTGCTCCGCCAAATCATCGTACAGCGTCCCGAGCTCGGTCGCCGTCCGCTTCGTGACGGCAAGGATATGGCTATACTTGCCGCGTTGTTCTTTCACGGCCGATAGCGTTCCTTTCGTCGAGGTCGACCCTGACTCGTCTAAGATGAACATCTCGACGTTATCGTTACAGGCGTATAAGTCGTACGGCCGATAGACGACCTCGTAGCGCCGATGCTGTTTCGGCAGCTGTTCGGCGAGTGAGGCGTATTTTTGCGGGCTCATCGTCACGTAAGCGAGACGCTTCTCTTCTCGAACTGCAGACGAATAACGGATGATGCGGTTACGCCCGTCACGCTTCGCTTTATACAAGGCCTCGTCGGCATAGGCGCACCACTCTCCGAGCGTCATCCCGGTCTCGCAGACGCGCGTATAACCGATCGACACGGTGACATGGTGCTCGTAAGGAAACTCCATCTGTTCGATCCGCGTCCTGACCCGTTCAAGTACCGCGTCGACGACGGTCCGGTCGGAAACGTTAAGGATGACCAAAAACTCTTCGCCGCCGTACCGAATCAACTCATCGCTCGAGCGGATGGCTAGACGGATCTCTTCGGCGATGCGATGCAACACTTCGTCGCCATACGCATGGCCAAACGTGTCATTTAACTGCTTAAAGTGATCGATGTCTAAAAGTGCGAGCGTGAAGCTCTCTCCGGAACGCTCTAACCGGGAGACGAACCGGCTGAACGTCGCTTTTAAGTATTTACGGTTAAAAGCGCCTGTCAATTCATCGACGAGAAGCGCGTTCGAGACGAGCCGTGCCTTTTCAATATGTAAGCCGAGCCGAACGAGCCGTTCTTCCATCGGGATCCACGATTCCCAGTAATCATCAAAGCCGTATGAATAAGCGGCCAAGCGATAATGCTCATTCGTCCCGATGACGACGAGCGGCACATAGAGTTTCTTCATTTTGCTGACGAACGACTGAATGTCTCGCTCTGGGAAGTGAGACCATAGTTCGACATCCATGACGATCGCTTTCGGGACGTCTTCATAATCGTACTCGACCGCTTCTGCGATCGTCTGCAGAAACACCGGCCTCGCCCCTAACTTTTCAACTCTCGGTTTGTAGCGACTAAACGTAGAGAAACTACCCGATAAAATCAATACTAAGTCTTCATCTTCTTGTTCGATTCCCAAAACCGTATGAATATAACGTTTGACCGGCGCAATCAACGCAATCGCTTCTGACTGCGTCAAGACGGGCGGCAGCTCACGCACGTCAGACTCGACCCGGCTAAAAATCTCAAGCAGATGCATGAGTCGACGATTTTTGACTTCCGTTTTCATCCAATCCAATAAAAATTCGATTTCGGTTTTTTGAATCTGTCTAGCTTCCGTGATTTTCGCCAAAATTCTATGTACTTGATCTGTGAGTTGATGTTGCTCCATGCCCGCCCCCCCAGTTTCGTTCTCCCCGATATTCGCTTCTGTCTCTGATTATGCGACTTCGCCCACGAAAATACAACTATTTCCTCATTTAATTCCTATTGTTTGACATTAATCTAGTTCAAACGTCCTATAAAATCAAAAAAAAAGCGGTTCAACGACCGCTCTCCCTGTTATTTACCAACTTTTAGATTAGGTGATGTCATCTCTTCCGGACGAATCCACTGGTCGAACTGCTCTTCGGTCAATAGACCTGTCTCGAGCGCTGACTCTTTCAATGAGATGCCTTTTTTATGGGCATGCTTGGCAATCTTCGCAGCATTTTCGTAGCCGATGTGCGGATTCAACGCCGTGACGAGCATAAGGGAGCGTTCGACGTTATGGGCGATCACATCTAAATCCGGCTCGATCCCGACGGCACAGTGCACATCGAACGAATGAAGGCTGTCTGTCAATAAACGGCACGTCTGTAAAAAGTTGTACATGATGACCGGCTTAAAGACGTTCAATTCGAAGTTCCCTTGGCTCGCACCGAACCCGATCGTCGTATCGTTGCCGAGCACTTGGGCCGCGACCATCGTCAACGCCTCACTTTGCGTCGGGTTCACTTTTCCAGGCATGATCGAGCTACCCGGTTCATTTTCAGGAATCGTGATCTCGCCAATCCCGGCACGAGGACCAGAAGCGAGCCAGCGGACGTCGTTGGCGATCTTCATCGCGTCCATCGCGAGCGCCTTCAACGCCCCGTGCGTGAAGACGAGTTGATCGTGACTCGTGAGCGCGTGGAACTTGTTCACGGCTGTCACGAAACGTTTACCGGTCTCAGTCGAAATTTTGGCAGCGACAACTTCACCGAAATCCGGGTGCGCGTTGATGCCTGTCCCGACCGCTGTCCCTCCGAGCGCGAGTTCTGTTAACGGTTCAAGCGTCCGTTCAATCATCTGTTTCGATAGTTCAAGCATGCGGACCCAGCCGCTGATCTCTTGCCCGAGCGTGACCGGCGTCGCGTCCTGCAAGTGGGTGCGCCCGATCTTCACGACGTCCATATACGTTTCGGCTTTCTTGTCGAGCGTCGCATGGAGCGCTTCGATCGCCGGAATGACTTTATCCTCGACGGCAAGGATGGCGGCGATATGCATCGCAGTCGGATACGTGTCGTTTGAACTTTGTGACTTGTTGACGTCATCGTTCGGATGAATCGTCAGCGACTGCCCGCGTGCTTTTAACTTGTCGTTCGCCAAGTGGGCGATCACTTCGTTGACGTTCATATTGGATTGTGTGCCTGATCCTGTCTGCCAGACGACGAGTGGGAACTCGGCGTCATGGTCACCCGCCACAATCTCATCTGCGACCTCGGCGATGATGTCCGCCTTGCCCTGCTCGAGGACCCCTAGTTCAGCGTTGGCCAAGGCCGCGCCTTTTTTCAGAATCGCGAACGCATGAACGACTTCGAGCGGCATTTTCTCCGTCCCGATTTTAAAATTCTCTAAGCTTCGTTGTGTTTGTGCTCCCCATTTTGCTGAAGCTGGGACGTTGATTTCCCCCATCGTGTCCCGTTCGATCCGATAATCCATGAAAATTCCCCCTCTTTTTTGACTACGCTTTCATTTTAGCGAAATTTTTGCAAAAAAGAAACGTGCGCCTACGAGAATCGAAAAAAAGTCGAGACACGTCTCGACTTCTTCATCTACCAAGCAGCGCTGCCTTTGCGACCGAGTCAGCCCGGTTATCTGCCCGTGGGATCCACTTGATGAACGTGACCGGCAGTTCGTCGTAGGTGATCAACGCCTCAAGAAATAGCGGTTTAACCGATTTGTCTTTCATAAAGCGTTGCTCGAGCGCACGCACGATTGTCTCGGCGTCTGAATAAAACAGGAACGTCGACTCCCCTTCGAGCGCTTCAGCTTGTTTGAGCGCGAAGACGAGTGCCGCGAGCTCGGCTTGAACGCTCGATAGCCCGGTCCGCTTCTCTGTGAACGTAACGACCGTCCCATCGGACGCCTTTAGCCAGACACCGAGCCCGTTCTCCCCGGTCTGTTGATTCGTGGCCGCGTCAAAATAAACGTGAACCAAAGCGGTACGCCTCCCAGTCGGTCTCGATCGGAGCGTCGATATCGATTTGTGACAGACGCTTCGACAGCAACGCGACTTCTTCGTGACCGTCCAATTTTTTCGCATACTTTTGGTGTGCTTCAAGCAACTGTTCCGTTCGCAACAGCTCGTATAATTGCTCGACGGTATCGTATGACTGCACGAGGATCGTCGCCGTCTTCGGGCCGATCCCTTTGACGCCCGGAATGTTGTCCGACGCATCGCCTTGGAGCGCCTTCACATCGACGAACTGTAACGGTCTCACCCCGTACGTCGCTTCGAACAATTCTCGGCTCATCAACAGTTCCTCGCCTTTTTTAGGGACAATTTGAAATACGTTCGAAGATAACAGTTGATGCAAGTCCCGGTCGGACGAGTACATGTACGATTCCCCGGGGAACGCCGTCGCGACGGCCCCCATCAAATCGTCCGCCTCGTACCCGGCCAGCTCAGACTGAAAGATGCCGCGTTCCGTGAGCGCGGCCCGCAGTTTGACGTAATCATGAAACAACGGTTCCGGCAGACCGGTCCGGGTCGCCTTATAGTCGGGGAACAAGGCGAACCGATGGGTCGTCTCTCTTGGTCCGTCCCAAAAGAAAGCGATATGGGTAAACTCGTTCGTCCAGCCGTCGACTTTACGAAGCAAACCTTTCAACGTCACTTCGGGGTCGAGCGCCCGGCGCCGTTCGGTCGCAAAATAATAACGCGATAATAAGTTAAATCCATCTACTAGCATCAACCTCATCGTTCATTCACCTCACAAGCTTTCATCCCGCGTTCAAGCGCTTCCCGGTCAAGTTCTTTGCCGATCCAGACAAAAACAGACCGGGTATCGTCGCTCGGTTCATTGGCGAACGTCGCGCCCATCAACTGGTTCGTCGCCTGGACGACAAATTTTGAAGACTCGCCTTCAATACGGACAATCGCTTTGAGACGATAGACGTCTTGTTCATAGTGCATGAGCACTTCTCTGACGTAACGCGTGACCCGCTCGCGGTTTAACGGCACGTCGGTCGTGATCGTGATAGCCCGCAGCGTCGAGACGGACGTATGTCCGGCTGTCAGCTCGCCGAGCAGACGTTCATCGATGCGGGAGAGCTGGAACGTGTTCTCGAGTAACTCATACGCTCCGACCGTCTGCTCGGTCTCGATGACACGTACGGTCGGGTTCAATTCACGAATCCGGCCGTGGGCACGCTCGAGCTCGGCCTCGCTGACGAGATCGACTTTGTTGAGCAAGATCACATCGGCATAGGCGATTTGATGGATACCTTCGATGAACAGTTCGCGGTCCATCTGGCTCGCATCGACGACGGTCAAAATCGCCGTCAGTTTAAAGCGCGAGCGTAAGTAATCGTCGTAATAAATCGTCTGGATGATTGGGGCCGGGTCGGCAACACCTGTCGTCTCGATGACGATGCGATCGAACGACTCGCCTCGCGAGGCGAGTCGATAAAACGTCTTGCTCAAATCATTTTGGATCGAACAACAAATACAACCGTTCGACAGTTCGATCTGTTCTTGATCCATGTTGACGATCAATTGTTCGTCAATGTTGACCGAGCCGAGCTCGTTGACGATCAAGAGCAATCGTTCGTCCGTCGCTTCTAAAAGACGGTTCATATATGTCGTTTTTCCGGCGCCTAAAAAGCCGGTCACTAATTGCACGGGAATCATGCCTTGCACCTCACTTTATAAATTTTCGTGGACCCGTGCCCACTTCTCGTAGCGAGCGTCCAACAAGTCGATCAAATGGAGCAGCCACCCTTCGGTCGTGGCCGGCAGGACGCTAGAACCCCATTCCCGTTTTCCGTGGTGGGACAAGATCATATGCCAAATCCGGTGGTGGACGTCAAGCGGCAACGTGATGCCGGCGGCTTGTTGACTCTTCTCGAACAACAGCCCTCCGTATGGCATGTGACCGACCAGACTCCCCATCGGATTGATGGCGATCCCTGTCGTCTCACTCGTGCCGGTGACGTAAAACAGCTGCTCGAACCGTCTCGGTGACGACAACAGATGACTGTATTCGAACAACTTGCCGATATCATGGAACAAGATACCAAGCGCGAGTTCGTCCCAGCGGAGCGGTTCTTTCAGTTCTGCCATCGCCTCACACGCCGTATAGAGCGACTCAAACGTCCCACGGAACGCCTGCTCGACTTTAACACCGTTCATCGTATTCCATACGTCTACTTTGTGCAACTGCTCGGCTTCTTTGATGATCCGGAACGCAGTCGCCAAATAATCGTCTTGCTCTTGGATGCGGTAACCGAGTCGCAACATGCAGACCGTATGTTTTAACAGTCCACCGACGTAGTTGTGGTGATGATAGAGCGCAGCCGGGGCCAACACGAAATCGTCCCAATATTGATCGAGGAGCGCCAGCGCGATCGCCTCATAGTCCGAAGACAGCGTCGACAAAATCGCGAACAGCTCTTCGGCATACTGATCGAACGTCTCGTCGCCTGGAAGTCCAGGTAAGAGCGACACCGCCTCGTCCCGGGACATCGGTTGGACACGATCGATCGTAATCGATTTGGCGCCGTCCGGCTTCGGATAGACGTCAATCTTTCCTTCTAAGGCGATCACGCCCGATTCGTAAATCGGTAGCAGTTGGTCTTCGTTTCCCCGCAGCCAGTGTTTGGCCCGGATCAGCCCGCCAGACGTCGTCAAATTGAGTTGCAACCATTTGGCGCCAGACTTCCCTTCCCGCACCTCGACCGAACTGACGAGCGCATTCGTCTGGATCGGTGTCCCGTCCGATAAATCCGTTAGCCGAAGCGTCGACTTCTCGACTTTCGGAACTTGAAACCTGGCCCGGTCGAACGTACCACCACCTGCGACCGCGTCGATCTGTTGATAATAATTCATGATATGACCCCCTTTTCTTCTCTTTGCCCATTGTATCGTGTTTTATCGTTCGAGGCGAACATACTTTCGTTACTGGTCAGAAACTTGCGAGGAATATATTGAAAGCGCTTACCTATATTGTTACGATATAAGTAGTTACAAAAAGGGGGAACGATGATGATTTCACTACTAGACACGTATGAACGGTTGATCGCGACAGGGGAAGCGGCACGTTATGCAGATGTCCATCCAACGATTGACGGTATCCTTGAAGGGGCGGTCTGTCCCGTATCAGACAATGAGCTTGAACGGGCAGTCGCCGGTCACGCCGGAAATCCATATACGCACGACGACCTCATCGACTCGGTCGTCGCGCATGAGATGAAAGGGGCGATGGCCGCTTTAATCGTCTCAGGGTATCCGGTGCAAACACCGCTCGCGAAAGCGGTCGTCTTATCTGCCTTCGCCCGGACGAACCGGATGAATATCGATAAGCTGAAAGAGCTCGGTCACGCCGACCTGCTCGTCCGCATCCAGTCGGCCGACCGCTCGTGGAAACGGACGTATACGCACTTGTATCGGTCGAGTCCCGCCCAAATGTGCGAGCAACTCGACTCGTTGCTCGGTGGCTGCGCCATCCATCGCGTCCTCGAGGCGCTCCATGATGACCGCAACATAAAAACGGCATAAGAAAAGAGCGGTCCCCGGGCCGCTCTTTTCTTATGCTTCAATTAACCTTCCGTCATCTCGACCGCTTCCGGTTCGAACAACGTGACGTTCCGTGCTGGCGAGAACGTCGAAATCGCATGTTTATAAATCAACTGTTGGCGCCCTTCCGACTCGACGATCACTGTGAAGTTGTCAAATGATTTGATGACTCCGCGAATTTGGAAGCCACTGACTAAAAACACGGTCGTCGGAACCATCTCTTTGCGCAATTGGTTCAGAAAATGATCTTGGATGTTATAGCTTGCCTTCATGTTGCATTCCCCCTAGTCTATGTCTCGTTCAAATAATCGGAATTTTCGAAAAAACTCCTCAACCTCATCATAGATATTTTTATACGATAGTTCAAATGATTTCTTTCCCATATCTACCCAAATCCCATCAAATTGATGACGGAACCACGTTAATTGCCGTTTTGCAAACTGGCGTGTATGTTGTTTTAACGTCTCGGTCATCCGCTCTCGCGTCAGCTTCCCGTCTAAGTATGGCACGACTTCTTTATAGCCGATGGCCCGTAGCGCCTGTGTCTCCCGGTACCCGGCACGCAATAAGCGCTCGACTTCTTCGATGAGACCCGCTTCGATCATCAAATCGACGCGATGATTGATCCGCTCATATAAGACGTCGCGATCGGCGTGCAGGACGAACAACTTATAATCGTAATGCTCAGATGGGGCACTATCCATTGCCTGCTCGTCACCTGAGAGCGCGACTTCGAGGGCACGGATGACACGGCGGACATTATTTGGATGAATGATGTCCGCGCGCCTCGGGTCGAGGCCACGCAAGCGATCATGTAACGCCTCGGCGCCGTGTGCTTCCGCTTCGGCTTCTAGCGCTGCACGCAGTTCCGTATCGACTGGTCGCTCCGTGAACTCGTAATCGTATAAAATCGCCCGAATATACAGGCCCGTTCCACCGACTACAATCGGCACCTTCCCGCGCGAGTAGATATCGTCGATCGCCGCGCGGGCGAGACGTTGAAATTTGGCGACGCTCATCGCTTCATCCGGGTCACAAATGTCGATCAAATGATGCGGTACGCCTTCCGCCTCTTCGACCGTCACTTTGGCGGAACCGATATCCATTTCGCGGTACACTTGGACCGAGTCGCCTGATACGATTTCTCCGTCGAACGCCTTGGCGAGCTCGATGCCCGTCTTCGTCTTCCCGACTGCCGTCGGCCCAACGATCACGATGACTGGTGTCTTTTTCATTTCTGTCACTCCTCAAACGAAAGACCGTTCCTAAAAAGGAAACGGCCCGTCAAATTCTTCTTTTAATTGTATCATCAAATACGACCGCAAACAGCATCCAACCGCAGATTAATAAACCGAGCAGTAAAATCAAGCCATCACTCATCTGTGACCGCCTCCTTTACCTACTCCTTTCCCACTTTTCACACTTTAGACACAATTTAACATGCAAACTAAAAACGCTCAGGATGAGCGTTTTTAGTTTGCCGTCTCGACTTGGCGTTTGAACCGCGACATCGCGAAGGCAAAGTAGAGGACAGCCGTACCGCTCGCCGCCCACCAAATGACGTCATAGAGTGGCGTCATCAAATTGGCCAAGCCGAGCAGTGCGGGTACGATCAATGTCAACCAAGCGAGGACGAAGGCGACGCGTGCTATCACGCCGTCGATCGCTCGTTCCAGCGCCATCCCATAGAAGAATAATCCCCAAAGGAACGACCAGAACAGCCACGACACCGCGCCCATGCTGTCACCGTTCGCGAACCCGACGACGGCGTAAAATAGTGCCGAAATCGCGACGAACAGTGAGAACCAGCCGACACCGCGTCCGTCCAAGTTAAAGATGAACGTCACACCGACGTACAAATACGTGAATGCGAACAAGTAAATACCTGCGTATCCAAACAGTTCTGACGGGCTCGCCCCGATGACAAGCCATGTCGCAATGAACGTCTGAAACATACCGGTGAACAGGCTGAACACCCCGGCACTTTTCATATCGACTTTCCCAAACAGGACGAGGCTGTTAATGAACAGTGCCACGCCGCCGAACAACAAACTAATATTCCCCACAATGATTGCTCCTTTGTATAGATGTCTGACGTCTGATTCGATACGTCCACTGTACATTGGATTCGCTTTCAACGCAAGAGGGAAATGATTCGTTCACAGGGTGGACTCACCTTCCAAACTAAAAACATCTCTTCCACGTGGGAGAGGGCACTGAAAAACCTCCGCTCTATCCGAGCGTGAACAGAAAAAAGGGCGATTGGACCGACTCAAGTCGGGACAATCGCCCTTTTTCCTTGCCCTTATCCTGTTTTTTCTTTTGAGAGGGTGATGATCCGCTTCAGGTTTACCGCGATGATCGCCATCACGCTCTGTAACGTCATGCCTTTCAGGTCTGACGTTTTGTTTCGCGCCA
>NZ_SJUQ01000042.1:0-18916 GCF_004337045.1 Exiguobacterium sp. SH5S4 | reverse complement strand
CTCACATACTAAACTTCACAGGTGACAGTTATCGTGTCACGCATGCGTTGTCGAAACACTAAAACCCAGCTGGCAAAGTTCTGTACTTTTCGTTGCATTATTGTGCACATTTGTATTGCAAAATACAACAGAGTATACTTTAACCGTAACAGACTGCAAAAACTTGTCAAATCCGAAAATATTTTTTGAAGAAAACTGTAAAAATAAGATGGTTCAATGTATTCAAACTACTGATTTACTAGTGGTTCACATGACTGAAAGCATTAAAAATAAGAGGAACACCCAAATCAATGGTTGATCCTCTCACTTCAATGCAGCATAGTATTTCCCTATTAAAATTTCAGCGAATTAGAATACATAGTTCAACATCACGCCTTTTTCTTCGTTCCTTTAAAAGCGAAGAACATCGCGATGCCGATGCCGAGACCGAGCCACCAGTTGTCGAACAACAGTCCGAAGATGAGAATAAAGGCGACGGCGACCGGGAGTGCTAAATATCCACGTTGTCGTTTCATTTGATTCATCCTTTCCCTACGTCTCTCTTTGACTGTTCCCGGAAGCGGAATGATTCATTCGAAAAGAAACCGTTTTCATAAAAATGGCTCAACATCAACGTTTGTCTAAAAGATGAACATTGTTATTTTCATGTGAAATAGTGAGCAATTACATCTATCCATCCGTAGAAAAGCCTGTTATATTTTAATTGTGATAAACTTCACAATAAGAAATCATACATGGGTCATATTATAGGAGGAAGAGAAGATGATTACATTTTTTATTGCACTAGGATTATTATTGGTCGGGTACCTCGTCTACGGCCGTTACGTCGAGAAGACGTTCGGCATCAAGGAGGAACGGACGACGCCCGCCTATGCGTCTCAAGACGGTGTCGACTATGTACCGATGGGGAAAAAACGTAACTCGATGATCCAACTGTTGAACATCGCCGGTGTCGGTCCGATCTTCGGTCCGATCATGGGAGCACTCTACGGTCCGGTCGCATTCCTTTGGATCGTGGTCGGGTCAATCTTTGCCGGGGCGGTGCACGACTACTTGACCGGGATGATCTCGCTCCGTAACAACGGCGCACACTTGCCGCAGCTCGCTGAGAAGTTCCTCGGTCGCTCGCTCCGTCACGTCGTCAACGGGTTCGCGCTCTTGTTGCTACTGCTTGTCGGGACGGTGTTCGTCACGTCACCGGCCAATATGATCAACAACTTGTTCGACGGTAATGCGTCAACGCTCGCCTGGGTGCTCCTCGCCATCTTCGGCTACTACATTTTGGCGACGCTCTTACCTGTCGATAAGATCATCGGGCGCATCTACCCGTTCTTCGGGGCACTCTTGTTGATCAGCGCCGTCGGCATCGCCGTCAGCCTGTTCGCCCAAGGCTATCAGGTCCCTGAGATGACGTTCACGAACATGCACCCGGACGGCTTGCCGATCTGGCCGCTCTTGTTCTTCACGATCTCGTGCGGCGCGCTCTCAGGATTCCACGCGACGCAGTCGCCGATCATCTCGCGGACGACGATGAAAGAGAGTAATGGCCGCAGCATCTTCTACGGCATGATGATCGTCGAGGCTGTCATCGCCATGATCTGGGCAGCGGCCGCGATGGCGATCTTCGAACCGGGTCAACTGCTCGCGATGATCAACGCCGGCACACCGGCGCTCGTCGTCCAAGAAGTGGCGACGCTCATGCTCGGCAGCATCGGCGGCACGCTCGCCATCCTCGGCGTCATCGTCTTGCCGATCACGTCAGGTGACACGGCGTTCCGTAGCGCCCGGATGATCATCGCCGACTACATGAAGATCGCGCAGAAGAAGTTCGCATCGCGCCTTTGGATCGCACTCCCGTTGTTCGCCATCTCGTTCATCTTGACGAAAGTCGACTTCCGTCTCCTCTGGCAATATTTCAACTGGGCCAACCAGACGACGGCGGTCATCGCCTTGTTCGTCGGGGCGACGTACTTGTACATTAAAGGACGCAACTACTGGATTGCGCTCATCCCGGGGACGTTCATGTTGTATGCGGTCTGGTTCTATATCTTGACGGCACCGATCGGCTTCAAGATGGACGGAATCATTCCGTACGTCATCGCGACGGTCGGGACGGTGACATTGTTCGGCTTGTTCTTCAAGCACGCCAAAGCGATGCGCGCCCAAGATCTCGAGTGCGACGCACCGGTTCGAAAAGTCGCATAACAAACAGGGGCCTGGCATACATTGCCGGGCCCCTTTGTTGATCAGTCATATAAGTAAATCGAGAACGTCGTCCCTTCTCCGTACACGGAGTCGGCGTGGATGCCCCAGCCGTGCGCCTCGGCGATCCGTTTGCAGATGCGCAGGCCGAGCCCGGTCCCTTTGATCGGACGGTGGGAGTCGGAGTCGACCCGGTAGTACTCGTCAAAGATGTACGGGATGGACTCAGGAGGGATACCGATGCCTGGGTCACGGACGGATAAGACGAGCGTCGTATCGTCCATCGAGCCCGTGATTCGGATCGTCCCGCCTTTCGGTGAATACTTGATGGCGTTGCCGATCAAGTTGTGAAGCAGTTGCAACAACTTCTCCTGGTCGGCCTCGATCGTCGCGTCGCAAGTGGACAAGACGACCTGGTGATTGGGGGATGTCGTCTCATAATGGGCGACAATGCCTTCAAGAACCGGTTTGAGTGCGAACGTCGACAGCGTCAGCAAGTCCGCGGAGTAGTTGACGCGTTGATAGTCGAGGAAGTTATCGACGAGCCGTTCGAGTCGCTCCGCTTCTCGCTTCACGAGCGTCAGCATGCCGTGCGTCTTTTCGTTATCGGTATGTTGGTACATGAGCAGTTCGGTGTAGCCGCTGATGGCGGTGAGCGGTGAGCGGAACTCGTGCGACAGCTCGGCTAAAAATGAGTCTTTCTGCTCCTCGAACCGGCGCGCTTCGGTCTCGTCGCGCCAGAGGATGAACACGCCGCGCGGGGTATAGGTGAAGTTCAAGATGAGTTGCAGCGTCCGGTCGCCGAGCTGGAAATAGTGGGGTTTCATACTCGGACAGCAGCCGAAGCGATTGTCGAGCAATTCTTCCCAAAAAGACGTCACGGCAACCGGGTCGGCCCCGTTCCGTTCGAACACATCATGGAAGAAGCGGCTCAAGGTCTTGAAATCGCTGAAGCGCCGTGTCGTCAGCGACGGACAGAAGGCACGGAGCGGTTGGTTCGTATACAGGTGGTTGCGGGTAAAATCGATATAACAGACGGCATCCTGCACTTCCTCGATGAGTGAAGCGATGGGAGAGTGCGGCAAGCGTCGTGTTGAATAGTTCGGGATGGCTCGTTTTGGACGTGTTCGGCCGTGCCTTGCGGATGAACGATAAAATCGGTTTCGGTCCATGCGTCGGCCTCCTCTCTACGATGTCGATTGATCTGTCTCTATTATACGACATTGTGCAGTATTTCCCTATATAGTCCATGGACCTACCTAAAAATGAGAGGAAATCGGGACGGTCGGCACAAATTGTTCAAACACAAACAGACGAAGCTGTACGACAATGAGAAGAGGAGGCGATATGATGAAGCAAGCGATTTTAGTGACCGGTGCGACCGGGAACGTCGGACAATACGTTGTGAAGTATTTAGAGAATCGAGGGGAAGCCGTCGTCGCGGCCGGGAGCAGGGTGGACGAGCTGCAGCGGCGCTTCCCGATGGCGGCACGACACGTCGAACTCGATTTTGAAAATCCGGACACATACGAAGCGGCGCTCGACGGGGTCGATCGCGTCTTTTTGATGCGTCCGCCACAGATCGGGGACGCGGACGTGTTCGTTCCGTTCATTGAGGCGATGGCCGAACGTTCGATTCGACTCGTCGCCTTTCTTTCACTCATGGGCGTCGAGACGAATCCGTTCCCGCCCCACTATAAGATCGAGAAGTACATCGAGCAATCAGGTGTTCCATCCGTTCATATCCGGCCAGGTTTCTTCATGCAGAACGTGACCGGCGTCCACGCCGAGGAGATCCGTCAAGACGACGAGATCTTCATCCCGGCCGGTAACAGTCAAGTCAGCTTCATCGACGCCGAGGATATCGGCAAGGCGATCGCGCACGTCTTAGCCGACCCGGAGTCACATCGCAACACGGCCTATACGCTCACCGGACCCGAGGCGCTCGATTATGTCGACATCGCCAACCAATTGACGATTCTGACCGGGCGGCGCATCACGTACGCCAAGCCGAGCATGCTACGCTATCGCTCACACTATATTCAGGAACGTGGTCTGGATCCAGCGTATGTGAATGTGACGATGGCGCTCTATCTCATGACACGGCTCGGTACGGCGAAGGCGGTGACGGACGACTTTGAACGGTTGACCGGGGAGAAGCCACGTTCGTTTGCTGAGTTCGCACGTGATCACGTAGATACGTTCCGGCGCTAAAAAATACACCTTCATCCTTTAGCGGATGAAGGTGTATTTTTTAGAATAACGTATACGGGTTGACACTGTTGGCGGCTGTCGAGCCGCTATAGACGTACTTATTTTTATGGATCTCGAAGTGGAGGTGGCTCCCGAACGAGTTGCCGGTATTCCCGATCGTCCCGATGTTCGCGCCTTTCGAGATCGATTGGCCTTTGACGACGTTCAACCGATCCATGTGGGCATAGACGCTCGTGTACGCTTGGCCGTTGATCGTATGCGAGATCATGACGTGGTTCCCGTAGGCGCCATAGTTTCGGGCGACGATGACTTGACCGGAAGCGGCCGCTTGGATCGGTGTCCCTTTGACGGCCGCGATGTCGATGCCGTTATGGAACGTGTAACCGTACTTTCCGCTCGCCGGGCCATACCCTTGCGACAATCGGCCTTTCGCCGGCATGATGAATTTAGCCGCCGTGGCCGCCTTCAATGCCGTACCGCTATATTTTTTGACATATGTACTCGCTACATATTTCGTGCTGCCGTTGTAATTGATTTTCGTCCATGAGCCGGTCGCCCCTAGATACGTGAACGATTGACCGAGCTTGGCGCTGCCGACTTTTTTGTAGGCGGTCGATGGACCCGTCCGCACGTTCAAGCTGTTCGTTGTGATTTTGACTTTATAAGAAGTGGCTGCCTCTACCGGTGTTGACGTTTGAAGCGTCAAACCGGAAACGAGAAGTGCGCCGAGAGTAATTGTCATTAATTGTTTTTTCATTTTTTGGTAAATCCTTTCGATCAGTTAACAGGGCGACGGAACGATGTTTTTCTTAACCTTCTTTAGGAATTTTACCATCAAAAAATATAATTAAATATGTCATTTATATTTCAAAAAAATATATTGAAATTTATTCTTAAAGTTCGCAATTCTTTCACAAGCATCAAGTAACATAGTCGCCTTGTCTGACTATGTGCAAACAAAACGGCCACATCCTTTTTAAAAGGGTGTGGCCGTTTGCGCATATACATATTCTTCTTGCTTCATTGAGCGGACAGTTCGTCCTCTGTGACCCACTTATGATTGGTCACTTTCTCGCCAGACTCTAAAGTGAAGTCAATCATATAGACGGTCGTCTCTTCGACGGAATCGATAGTAGCGGTCGTACCGTCCATGCCTTCCAGGTGTGACGTTGAGCGTCCCGATCAAACCGGCCGACATGCCGAGGTGATCGAACAATTGATGGGCGAGAGATGTCATGGAAGAAGTGTGGGCTCAGAGGGGTGAATAATGGTGTTTCAAAAAAAAAAGAACAGGAAAAGAAATACGTAGAAGCAAATTATAGAAAGGCGGGAGAGAACGATGAAAGCTTACATGAAATTTGGATTAATGATTTTAGTGTCGACGTTCCTTATGTACTGGCTCATGTTTTTGAATGTGTACCAGCTCGACCACATCTTCTTCAGTCAGACGCGGCTCTATATGGCACTCATCATGGGATCGGTCATGGCGTTCGTCATGTTGCTCTTTATGTGGGGGATGTACAAAAACAAGAAACTGAATGCCATCATCTTAGGGGCAAGTGCGCTCGTGTTCGCGCTGTCGCTTTGGCTCGTCCGCAGCCAGACGACGGTCGATGACGTCAGTTGGATGAGAGCGATGATTCCGCACCACTCGATCGCCATCTTGACGAGCGAGCGGGCGGAGATTGAAGACCCGCGCGTGAAGCAATTGTCAGAAGAAATCATCGAGGCACAAGAGCGCGAGATCGCCGAGATGAAGCGGTTGATCGAAGAGTTGGAGCAAAAAGAAGAGGAAGCGAAAGCAGACGTGGCCGAATAAAGCGGCCACGTCTGTCAGTTTCCAATCAGCGGATAGTCATGAACATATTGCCGTGCCTCGATTTCATCGAGCATAAAGTGGGCGACATCGGCCCGGTCAATCATCGGTTTGTCGAAAGCGAAATAACCGGTCCGATACTGCTCTGTCTTCGGACCTTCTGACAGACGAGGACAACGGACGACCGTCCAATCGAGCCCGCTCGCTTCAAGGATCCCTTTTTGCGTATAACTATCGCGAAGCAGATCGCTCGCGAGCGTCTTCATGAGCGTCTCGGCAAAACGGCTCATAAACTTCTGTTTGACGTCTTTTGGTACTTTGACGGTCGCGCCGGTCAAGTTGATGACCCGTTTCACACCGTACTCATGCATCGCGGCGACGACGTGTGACGTCGCTTTTTCGAGGATATCTTTGTTCGACGTCTTCGTGTGGCCGAGTGCCATCACGACAGCGTCCGTTCCTTCGACGGTCCGGAAGACGTCCGCCCGATTTTCGGCATTTCCGCGGATAACTGTGAGCCGGGCGTGGGTGATGCCGAGTTTTTCTGGCGTCCGGACGAGCGCTTTCACGTCATGGCCTTGTTCGAGTGCTTGGGCGATCAACTCACGACCCGTTCGCCCGCTCCCTCCAAATAGTGCGATGTTCATTTCGCTCACTCCTTCATTGTTAGTAGATATGTTTAGCGTACCCGTTCACGTATATAATTAGAAGTACGCACAATTCTGTCATATACTATCTTTAAAGATACTAAAGGAGTGAATCCTATGCAGGAGTGTCCAGTTGAAACAATCGTGCAAAAGATTTCCGGGAAATATAAGATGTTGATTCTTCATCGGCTCGGCACGCTCGGGACGAAGCGCTTCAACGAGCTGTGCCGCTTGTTCCCACAGGCGACGCCACGGACGATGACACGGCAGTTGCGGGAGCTCGAACACGACGGATTGATCATTCGGACCGTATATTCGGAAATTCCCCCTCGCGTCGAGTACAAGTTGTCAGAAGAAGGTCGATCGCTCTTTCCGATTTTAGAGCAGCTCGGACGCTGGGAGTATGAGCGCCAAGGACTACCTCATGTTGAACTACATTCGTGAGACAACAGGAGGGCTCCGTACTAGAGATCAGCCAGCGTCTTCTGTCTCATCATAGCTTGAGAAACGTGAGAAGAACGAGGGCCATCTAGACTCGACGGTTAGCGGATCCGTAAATTTTCTTCGATGAGCGCGGCGGCCAACGTGAGCGCTTTGATTCGCCGTTTGGCTAGCGTCAGTTGTGATTTGTAGCGTTCGGGTTGCGCTTTCGCCTCGAGGGTTGCCACTGTCTCGTCCAATTTGTGAATAATCGAGTCGATTTGTCGTTTTGCTTCAAGTAGGGTCTGTCGATGTGTAGTCCATGAGGCCTCCTAAAGTTTTTTTATCTAGTATACACATGAAAAACCGTGGCGAGCGCATCGGATTGGCATCTTTGTGATATATCGTTAGCACGGTGTTTTATTAAGTACGGAGCGATGAGGCAAGAGTTGACATGACAGTTTTTTAGAAATTGAGCTGGAATTATCGAGTAAATCGAATAGAAAGAGGCCACCATGAGCGAACAAGTCGCTTACGGTGGCCGCTTCATATTAAATTCTTTGAAATCGGTTGGGTATATCCCAATCTCTTCGCTTATTTTTTAGGATTTTGGAATTGATTAAGGACGCCTTTCAGTTTGTCCGTCAAAGAGTTAGAGTGTCCATCGCCGCTTCGTTGACCGGTAGTTTTATTATCATTCATTTTCCCGGTGACTTCTTTCGCCTTGGCCGCAACTTGATCGATGATGCGGTCATACTTACCGTTTTGTTTATCAAAAATAGGCGAGAATACGCCCGCTTCTAAGCGACCAGGGCGAAGCCCCAGCGAAAGTGGGCGATGAATCGCCACGAACTTTTCTGGGTATAAATACCTAGAGGAGGTGAACGGCGTGTCGACACACAAAGGGTACAGATTTCGGATCTATCCGACCGAGGAACAGGAGGTCCTGATCGCCAAGACGCTCGGCTGCGCCCGCTTCGTCTTCAACCATTTCCTGGCGAAGTGGGACGAGACGTACCAGGCGAGCGGGGCAGGACTGTCCTACGGCGCGTGTTCCGACGCGCTCCCATCCATGAAAGAGGAGCTCGCGTGGCTGAAAGAAGTGGACAGCACGGCCCTGCAGTGGTCGTTGAAGCACCTGGCCGACGGTTATGACCGCTT
Organism: Exiguobacterium sp. SH5S4; assembly: GCF_004337045.1. Classification (NCBI taxonomy): domain Bacteria; kingdom Bacillati; phylum Bacillota; class Bacilli; order Caryophanales; genus Exiguobacterium; species Exiguobacterium sp. SH5S4. The sequence continues at coordinate 10,456 of NZ_SJUQ01000042.1, read as the reverse complement.
CTTCACGAAGCAGAACGGGCACCCGCGCTTCAAGTCGAAGCGCAACCCGGTCCAGTCGTACACGACGAACATCCAGGGCAAGTCGCAGCAGCCCGAGGTGTCGATCGCCGGGAACCGGCTCAAACTGCCGAAGCTGAAGTGGGTCCGGTTCGCCAACTCGAGACGGGTCGAGGGTCGGATCCTCAGCGCCACGATCCGCCGGAATGCGACGGGCAAGTACTTCGTCTCCCTGAAGGTCGAGCAGGACATCGAGCCGCTTCCTCAAACCGGCTCCTCGGTCGGCGTCGACGTCGGTCTGAAGCACTTCGCAATCTTGTCGGACGGGACGGTGTACCCGAACGACCGCCATTTCCGCACGCTCGAGAAAAAATTGGCACGTGAGCAGCGCAAGCTGTCCCGCCGTCAGCTCATCGCCCTGAACAAGAACGTAAAATTGTCCGAGGCGAAGAACTATCAGAAGCAGAAGCGCAAGGTCGCGCGCATCCACGAGAGAATCGCGAACAAGCGCAACGACTTCCTGCAGAAGGTGTCGACCGAGATCGTCAAAAACCACGACGTCATCGGGATCGAGACGCTGCAGGTGAAGGACATGCAGCAAAACCGCCAATTGAGCAAGGCCATCTCCGACGTCGGTTGGTCGGAGTTTTTCCGCATGCTCGCATACAAGGCCGACTGGTACGGGAAGACCGTCGTCAAGGTCGGGAAGACGTTCGCCTCGAGCCAGCTCTGCTCAGGTTGCGGCCATCAACACAAAGACGTGAAACATCTCGGCTTGCGTGAATGGACGTGCCCGAACTGCGGCGTCCACCACGACCGCGATGTCAACGCAGGACTCAATCTCAAACGAGAAGCCGAACGCATCCTGGCCTCTTCAACCGTCGGGACGACGGGGTTAGCCTGATCAGGTTTCGGTCGTTAGACCGGATAACTCAGGAATCCCTCACCTCCAAGCGCAGCGTAGGTGGGGGTAGTTCAAGTTCAGACATGTGTCTAATTCCTCCTCGTTTGAAATCTATATAGATAATATAACCGAATTTGCACGAATTTAAAATTTTGAGGTCATTAGAACTTGTTTTTACGGCTTCTAATCGTCATTGGCGACCACCTCCGGAACAATCATATAAGCAGACTGGTTACACTCTCAGCTTAACAGGGAACAACCAAGTGACAAATACAGCAGGTGTAACTGACTCGACCACAAATTGAGAAGGAGGAAATGAATCATGAAATACTTAGTCACAGGTGCGACCGGAAAACTCGGATCAAAAATCGTCGATGTATTACTCGAGTCCATTCCGGCGAGCGAACTTGCGGTCAGTGTCCGCAACCCGGAGAAAGCGGAAGCGTTGAAAGCGAAAGGCGTCGATGTGCGTCACGGGGACTTTGACAAACGAGAGACGCTCGATACGGCGTTCCGCGGCGTCGAAAGACTGCTGATCATCTCGACGGACGGGGACAACGACACACGGATTCGTCAACACGGAAACGCAGTCGAGGCAGCGAAACAGGCCGGCGTCGGTTTTATCGTCTATACGAGCCTCGCGAACGCGACCGACAGCCAAAACTTGATGGCACCGCCGCACGTCGCGACCGAGGCGGCAATCGAAGCGACGGGCATCCCCCACGCTTTCCTGCGCAACAACTGGTATTTAGAGAACGAACTCGGCAACATCCAAGGGGCGCTTGCCGGTGCACCGTGGGTCAGCGCGTCACGTGACGGCAAAGTCGGTTGGGCGCCACAACAAGATTACGCCGAAGCCGCAGCGAACGTCCTTCTCGCTGACGACTTCGAAGCAGAGATTTATGAGCTGTCTGGTCCGCTCCATACCCAAGCAGAACTCGTCGAGGCGCTCAGCGATGTCATCGGGCGAGACGTTCCGCTCCAAGAAGTGACGGCCGATGCTTACGGCGACGTCATGCGTGGTGCCGGTGTATCGGATTTCGCCATCCCGATCGTCGTCGGCATCCAAGAAAGCATCCAAAATGGGTCACTCGAGGTCGAATCGACCGATTTCGAACGTGTGCTCGGTCGTCCGGTCACGCCGATCCGTGAGGCACTCAAACAACTTATCGCAACGCTATAAAAACAGACCGCGAATTCGAATTCGTGGTCTGTTTTTTAGTTAGCCCGTGCTTCGAGCTGACACTAAAATTGCAGGCTCGCCAGAAATCGAGGCAGAAAAGACAGAGAAAGCAGATTCATCGCTTGAAAAATGCTAAAACAGGTCAACACTTCAGGGAAACAACTTCACAATCTCCCCCTCACCTACGATAAAACAAATAGGGGGTATGACCATGAAAAATTTGAACATGTCCAAAAAACTTGCGGTATTGATTACCGTGTTTATCGCGACGCTCGTCGTTGTGGCGGCGCTCAGCCACGTCCTGATGGGGCGGATGGCCGACGCGGGAGAAGAAATCTATGAAGAACGGCTATTGCCGATTCGCTATTTGGGTCAGATTCGGACCGACAACCGTGCGCTTGACGGTTATTTGCTCGAATTAATACTCGCGACCGACTCAGCACGGAATGAAGAACTGCAAGCGAGCATCGCGGAACGACGTAACAGCATCGGTACGAACCTCGAGCTATTCAACGAGACGTTCACATCGAAGGACGAGGAGATGAAGCGACAGGTCGAAAACTTGAACGCCGAGATCGTGTCCTACCTTGAAGGTTCTGAATTAGTGCTCCAGCCGTCACTCCGTGATGAGGACGCGGCGGCCTATCGCGTCTACATGAACGACTTGAGACCGGTCCGGCAAAACCTAGTCGAGACGGCCACTGTCATCATGGACGAAATCAATCAAGAAGCCGAGACGGCGAGTGCGGCGATGCAAACGGACCGCGAGCGGTCCGTCCTCACCTTTTGGGCACTCGTCGCGCTCGGCGGAGCGCTATCGATTGCGCTTGGCATCTACATCACGCGTCTCATCGTCCGTCCGATTCGTGAGTTGAACAGACTGATGAGCCAGGCCGGTGCCGGTGATTTGACGGTTGAGAGCACATATGTGTCACGGGATGAGTTGGGTTCCCTCTCGACTTCGTTCAATGAGATGAAAGATAGTCTCCGGGAGTTGATCGGGAATGTCACGTCGACCGCCGGACGCGTCGCGACGTCGTCCGATGATTTGAAATCGAACGTCGAAGAGACGACGAAAGCGACTGAGATGGTCGCCGTCACGATGGAAGAAATCGCGTCAGGCTCGCTCCGTCAATTGACGCGGGTGAAAGAATCGAACGGCACACTGACGGAACTGACGAACGGGATCCATCATGTCTCGGGCAGCGCCCAACAGATGACAGAGCTTTCGGAAGGGGCGCTCCGGAAAGTCGGTACCGGGAATGACTTGATCGAGACGCTCGAGACACAGCTCGAGGAGATGAGTGGGAAAGTCAAAACACTCCAACACGTCATCGGCCAACTCGACGTCCGTTCCCAAGAAATCGGGACGATCACCGGAACGATTTCAGGCATCGCCGAGCAGACGAACTTGCTGGCGTTGAATGCGGCCATCGAAGCGGCCCGGGCCGGCGATCATGGACGCGGGTTCGCCGTCGTCGCCTCTGAAGTGAAAAAGCTCGCCGAAGAGTCGGCCGTCGCGACGAAGTTGATCGCGTCGCTGATCACGGACACACAGACGGAGACGAAACAAGCCGTCAAAACGATGCACGTCGTCGAAGGCGATATGGCGCATAGCGTGACGAACGTCCAACAGGCAGGGACGGCGTTCGATGAGATTAAGCTCGCGATTGAAGAAGTGAGCCAGAAAGTCGAGGAAGTGTCTGGTGCTGTCGAAGAGATGGCGGCAGGTGCGACCGAGGTGTTGACGTCGGTGCATGAGATTCAAGGCATCACCGAGACGACGGCGACCGAGACCGAGAACTCATCGGCGGCGACGGAAGAACAGATGGCATCAATGGAAGAAATCACGGCGTCGGCGCAAGAACTGTCGAATATGGCAGACGAGATGCGTGAGATGACGAGACGATTCAACGTCTAAATAAGGTAGGGAGCATTCGTGCTCCCTACCTTATTTGCGTTGCGTATTCGTTTTCCATTTATTGTAGAAGTTGTACGGTTCGGTGACGCTGACTGTCGTCCGGAACGAGTACTGCTCTTTTTTCAAGTGGCGGATGATGTAGTCGAGCGATGCGGGTGGGGTTGCTTGATCGTGCATCAAGACGACCGAGGCGATGTTATTCGCTCGATTGATGCGCACGTGACGAATCGTTTCGTATTGGAGTAGGCGTGGATCGTCTTTACGTTTCCAGTCAAGGCTGTCGACGTTCCAATCCCACATGTGAAATCCGGCTTTCTCCATGGCATCCCTATGCGCTTTCGTCATATGGGGTACGCTTCCGTAGGGGACTCGAATCGTGCTCGTCTTCACGCCGGTCGTCTTGAGGATGAGTTGCTGTACTTGCTTCATCTCGTCGACAGCGGATTGCGGCGATTTGTAAAACCGTTTTTTATCGTGGGACATGCTGTGGAGACCGAGTGTATGGCCTTCGGCGACGATTCGTTTCAACGTTTCTTCGTTGCCTTTAACGTTTTTACCGAGAATGAAGAACGTCGCTTTCACTTGATGCTTTTTTAACACGTCCAGCAGGGCAAGTGTTTCTGCCCTAGGGCCATCGTCAAACGTCAAATAGACGATTTGCTTGTCATCGTAGCGCTTACCTTTTCCTTTCGCGAGTGTAGGATGGACGCTACTTACTACGAAACAGACAATTAGAAAACTGAGAAACCATTTCTTCATCGTGCCCTTGTCTCCTTGCATACTTTTTAGGTGTGGAACTAATTTCCATTTCTGATTGTATGACAAAAGAGAAGCACGCTCCATCGCCTTTTTTCACGATAAGGAAATAAGATTTAGTTTAGCCCGAGCCACTTTTTGACCGGATTCCGGAAATAGTAGGTGACGCCTAGCAGACTGACGAAGACGAGCCCGGCGATGAAGATCGTCGTCACGCTCCCTGAAGCGAGGCTAGCCCCTAAAAAACTGTAGGCGAGTGTCCCGGGGATCATCCCGAGCACGGTCGCGAGCAGGAACGACTTGAACCGCACTTTCGCGATACCGCCGGCGTAGCTGAGCAGATCAAAACTGACGAGCGGGATCAGGCGCAGCACGAACACGTATAAAAAGCCGCGCGCCTCCATCTGGGCGAACAGTTTCTCCGACCACGGATACTTCTCGACTTTGAGCACCGAACGTCCGAACAGCCGGGCCATGACGTAGCCAGTCACCGCCGCCGCGGTCGCACCGAACAGGATATAGAGGACACCGGGCCAGACACCGAATGCGAGACCGGCGCCGAGCGATAAGACGGACGTCGGCAAGAACACGAGCGGGCCGATCGCATAGATCAAGAAGAAGACGAGTGGTCCCCACCAGCCGAACGACAAGACGATGTCCCGGACGTCGGACGGGCGAAGCTCGTAATGGAAATGGGTGATGTAAAAGATCGTCCCGAACAGGACGAGCATCAAACTGATTTTGAGCGGGCGTGGCATAACGGGTCCTCCTTTCGACGAGTATCTCTTCTCAGCATACAATAGCGGGCGATTCAGGGGCGGTAACCAAGCTTACAAAATGTGCCGAAAAAAAGAGACGACCAACGCGGTCATCTCCGGTTTCCTCCATATAGCTCGATCCAGCGCTCCGGCGTCATATTCGCGGCGAGCTCGCCGATCAAGTCGTACGGGATATGCAATACGTTTTTGAAACGGATGCAGCTCTTGCCCATGTCGAGCTTCGTCGGCACTCGTTCAGCGTACGCCTGCTCGAACCAACGAAACACGTCTTCGTCGGCGTAGACGCCCATGTGATACAAGGCGACGTGATTCTTCTGGGCGATGACGCTTATAAACGGCAACGGGGTGCCCGGCGTCACGTGATAACCGGGCGGGTACATCGACAGCGGCACGACGTAATGGACACCTTTCCCGTCGGTCGTCTTCTCAAAGCCGTCCGGCAAGTTCGCATCGATCACGTCGATCAAGCGGATAAAGCTGTCGAGCCGTTTATCGTCAACGAGTGTCGTGTAATCCATCACACGTCACCTCCTCGTAAAATCTTCGCCATCGCCTTGCCATTAGCCAGTTCATCGCCTTGGTCGGTCACGGCATGATGTTGCCTTCAGCCGGGATTGGATGTTGTTTCAACATGTTCGCGAAATGATAGAGGTTATACGCCAAAACCCGTCCGTTCTTTTTCGTGAAGGCGTTGTCGCGGCCGGCGTCGAGGTACGAGTCGCCTGGACCGGCTTCGCCGACCCAGTACGCGTCGACGTTCGGCGGGATGGTGAAGCCGATATGGGACAGACCGTACAGGATTAAGGCACAGGCGTGTTTCGCCCCGTCCTCGTTGCCCGTTGCGACGACACCGCCGACTTTGTTGTAGTAGATGGCTTGACCGTGTTCATTTTTCAGCCCGCTCCCGCCGTATAGCCGTTCGATCACTTGGGTGGCGACGCTGCTCTTCTCCCCGAGCCAAAGCGGCGTCCCGATGATGAGGATGTCGGCGGCTTTCACTTTGTCGAAGAGTTGCGGCCACTCGTCGCCAGCCCCTTCGTCCTCGGTCACCCCGAAAGCGATATCGTAGTCGACGACGCGGACGATCTCTGACTCGACGCCGAGTTTGTCAAAGTGGGGGATGATGTCTTTCATCAGACCTTCCGTATGCGATACCGTGTCTCCGCTTTTCAACGAACAGTTCAAAAATAGTGCCTTCATCACGATTCCTCCTTCTCAAAAGCAAGACGTTACGAAGTTCTCCATTCCAAAATTCCGGTCAAGTCGTCGTAGACCGCGTCTGGACGCACATCCATCGTTTCGAAGGGCTTGCCGTCACGATTGATCCACGCCGTCTGGAAGCCGAAGTTCTTGGCGCCGATGATGTCCCAGCCGTTCGAAGACATGAACAGCACCTCGTCCCGCTTCAAGTCGGTCGTCTTGAACCAGCTCATATAGGCGGCAGGTGACGGCTTGAACTGTTTGACACCGTCGATGCTGACGAGTTCGTCGAACAGTTCGGTGAACGACGCGTTCGCGATCAATTGTTCAAGCATGTCAGCGGTCCCGTTCGACAAGACGACGGTCTGATTGTCCTGTAGCTGCTTCAACACGTCCTCGACTTCCTCATATGGTGAGAGTTCCGCATACGTGGCGATGAGCGTGTCCTCGACGTCGCTAGATGCGGTCACGTCGGCCGCCGCTAAGGCGTAACGCAAGGCGTCACGCGTGACGACCGAGAAGTCTTCGTAGCGGCCCGAAATCTGACGGATGAAGAAATATTCGAGTTGTTTCGTGCGCCACGTCTGACTGATCGGGTCACCTTTCCCGGGGAACTGTTCGTCACACGCCGCCTTGACGGAATGGACATCGAACAGCGTCCCGTACACATCGAATACGAATGCTTTTATCAAATAATCCCCTCCTAAAGTTCGTCTAGCGCCTGGTGGACCTTGTCCGCGTGGATCGAGAGACGCAGTCCCTTTTTGATATACCCGTCTTTCTTCAAGTTAGACATGATGACGCTCGTCGTCTCCCGTGTCGTCCCGACCATGGCGGCGATATCGGCGTGAGTCAGCTTCATGTTGATCGTCTGCCATTCTTTTTTGCGTTCACCGCTCTTCTCGCTCAACTTGAGGAGCAGGAACAAGATGCGGTACTTCACGTCGGTCAAAGCAATCTTTTCACTGAGCGCGTACACTTCCTTAAGTCGCACGGACAGGATGTTGATCAGCTTCAAGGCGATCTTCGGATTCTTTTCGATAAATTGCTCGAACTCATCGACCCCGATCGTACAAAGATATGTGTCCGTCATCGCCTCGGCGTACAAGTCATCGTCGGTCAACGAGAGCGTCGCCGTCTCACCGAAGATATTGCCGCTCGTCAAAATGTCGACGGTGAACTGTTTGCCGTGCTGATTCATCCGATACAGCCGGACTTGTCCTTCTTTCAACAGGAACAACGCCGGGATCGGTGCGTCCGGGGAGACGATGACTTTCCCTTTCTTGACAGGACGCATCTTACTCATCTCATCGATCACTTTCAACTCTTGCATCGGCAGCTCGTCGAACAGGCTGATGTGTGAGAGTAACGTCAATTTGTCCATCGTTCACACCTCGCTTTCGTGTAATCTGTCTTACTGTCTCTCTTGATTATAAGCGATAGAATGAGGAAAAAGGGGGGAGTCTCGTGCTCGAACTTTATACGATCGACGGCTGTTCACGGTGTCACCGTGTCAAATTGCGCTTAGACGAATTAGCAATCCCGTTCGTCGAAAAAAATCTATTCGAAGAACAGCGCTTTGCCGAAGAATTGATCAACTTGAACCGCGAACTTGTCACCCCGGCACTCGTGAACGAGACCAGGGTCTTCACGGGAGACGAGTTATGGGACGAACTCGAGCTACTGACAAAGTGAACAGGCGAAAAAAGGGAGCAGGGTGACTCCCTTTTGTCATATTGTGACGTGTTCGGTTAGGAAACGGGTGACTTCACCTGGCGTCTTCGCGTTCGCGCTATGGAGATGCTTGCGCAAATTGCTGTTCCGTCGTGCTGTTCATACGCTGCCCTTTATTAACGAGTTGCCGCTTTCGGCACGACTTGTTTTTCGGTGCGTAGTTTGAAGACGATGGCCAAGATGAACGAGAAGAACAGATGCGTGACGAGACTCATCAGCTGATCCGGTGCGAACGCGTTCGCGAGGTTCGTCCCCATGCCCATCATGAGCGGCATGATGACGAGCGGACCGACGATCCAAATGCCGATGCCGAACAAGACGGCGAGCGCCCAAACGTTTGAGATGACCAAATGACCTAATCCGTACGTGACGCCGAAGATGATGCTGATGATCATATGGACGATCCAACCGACGACGAGACTTTCGCTCCCGACCATGCTGGCGATCATTCCAATCATGCCCATCATCTGCATCAGTAGACCAAATAAGATCCCGCCGATGACCCCGCCAATCACACCGTTGACCACATACCGTTTCATCTTCCTCACTCCTTTTAATTTGATACAATAAGTGTATAGCGAATAGATTTTGATTTCTGTAACCGGCCTTACAATTTAGAAAAAAAGACGTCGTAATGGACGTCTTTTTTGTCATTTCAGATTCTTTTTGATGTACTGGACGATTTTCCGGAGCTCGGTCGCGGTCGGTCGGCCGAACGGGCTCGTCTGAATCTGTTGATACAACAGACGCCCAGTCTCGTCGATGAGGAAGTAAGCCGGTTCCCCGTGCTCGCCGTGGTCGGCGTACGGGGCGTCGGCGCCATGGTACTGAACGCCGTAATCGAGCAGCGTCTCGAGCGACTCGTCTCGGAGGACAGGGAAGCTGAGCGTATTGTCGTCGGCCATTTGCTTCAAGTCCTCGGCGCGGTCGGTCGAGATCGTCACGAGCCGAATGCCTTTATCGCGGAAGTAGCCTTGTTGGATCTCGAGTTCTTTCAAATCTTGGACACAGACCGGACACCAGGCACCACGGAAGAAGATGATGAGATGCCAACCATCGTGCCGTTCAATCGAGTCTGTGAGTGAGAACGTGTCACCGGATACGTCCGGTAAGTTGAAGTTTGGGGCTTGGTCGCGTAAGTTGAAAAGTGTAGCCACTGGGGTTCCTCCTCTATGTTGTTTCGAGGAGGCAATCCTACCATGTCATCGGTCGCTTTGTTTGTAAGCTAGCTAACAATGGAGGAGGAATTCGATGTACGTTCCAAAACTATATGCCGTCAACGACGCTGAAGAAGTCCACGCTTTTTTGAAAGCCCATCCGTTCGGCACCGTCGTCACACATGATGGGCAGAAGCCGCACGCGACACACGTGCCGCTCCGAATTCACCATGAAGGTGATCACATCTGGTTCACGACGCATATTGCCAAAAACAACCCGCAATGGCAGTCAATCGAAGACCAGACCGTGCTCATTATCGTCCAAGGAACGAACGCCTGTATCTCGGCGTCGTTGTATGGCCACGAGGACGTGTCGACGTGGAACTATCAGGCCGTCCATCTGTATGGGAAGGCGACTCTCTTAAACGCGGAACAACTCGAGGAAGACCTGGTCGGACTGCTCCGTGACCATGAAGGGGAGAGAGAGAACGCCGTCGTCTGGGAGGAGTTATCTGAGCCGGTGCAACGGCAAAAACATGGCGTCGTCGGTTTCCGTATCGATATCGATGAAATGCAGGCGGCGTTCAAGCTGAGCCAGAACCGGAACGATGAGGATTATACGCGCATCGTCTCGGAGTTAGAGCAGGCAGGATGTCCGGTGGCGGATGTGATGCGAGATAACCGAGACCCGTCGACGTTGATATGCTCCCCAATAGGTAGACAGATGAAATAACAAATCTGTTTATCTGATTGGGGAGTGTTTTTTTATGGCGAGAAGTCGACATTCGATCGAACAAAAACTGAGTGCGCTGCGTATGATGGACG
>NZ_SJUQ01000041.1:0-19481 GCF_004337045.1 Exiguobacterium sp. SH5S4 | reverse complement strand
TCATTCCGTCGACTTCCCCCCGAAGGGTTCCGTCGATTTCCTGCGCTCGACTTGCATGTATTAGGCACGCCGCCAGCGTTCGTCCTGAGCCAGGATCAAACTCTCCAAAGAATTTGATATAGCTCTTAAAAATGACGAAGCTTGCGCTTCAATCAAAACTTGTAAAACTTTTTTGCCTCATCGTTCAGTTTTCAAAGTTCGTCTGCCGCACTTTGGCGACTTAGATATCTTAACAAGTTTCAACCAAATGGTCAATAACTTTTTTAAGATTATTTTTTTCATTCGCTCTCGGCGACGTCTATTAATATATCAATAAAACTTTAACTGTGCAATAGCTTTATCAAAAAAACTTTAAAAACAAGAAACATTCTTTGTTTTTTTATAGTCTGCGACGTTCCCCTCCCCAGTTCCTTCATTATATAGAGAAAAAAAGACGAGACTTTCGCCTCGTCTCAAGTTCGTAAATTAGAAAGGGACACTTGTCGTCGCTTTGCTTCCTTTAGATAAAAAAAGTATAGTGCTTCAGCCTGCTTCACTTGGGCAGCCAGTTCACCAGTGTCTTCAACGCTCACTTCAAGCATGTGGCGCTTCGCTTCGTACTTCGCCTTCGCATCTAAGAGTTCTCTTAGAAACCGTTGATCATAACTATCCCGCAAAGGTTTGCGAAACCACCTCATAGTTCTCGGCGACCTTCCATCGCTCGGGAGAGGGTTACTTCATCCGCATACTCTAAATCGCCCCCGACAGGAAGCCCGTGCGCCAGACGCGTCACTTTAATCCCGGTCGGTTTGAGCAGTCTCGATAGATACATCGACGTAGCTTCCCCTTCAATGTTCGGGTTGGTCGCCAAAATCACTTCACTGACCGCTTCGTTCTCTTGCAGACGCGTCAGCAAACTCGATACGTTAATATCTTCAGGTCCAATCCCTTCCATCGGGCTAATCGCCCCATGTAACACATGGTACTTCCCTCGATATTCCCGCATCTTCTCCATTGCAATGACGTCTCGTGAATCTTGCACGACACAGATGATCGTTTCATCTCGGTGCGAATCTTTACAGATCGCACACGGATCGACGTCCGTAATATGTCCACACACTGTACAGTATTTAATATCACGCTTCGCACTGACAAGCGCCTTGGCGAACGTCAATACATCGTCCTCTTCCATATCTAATACATGGAACGCTAGCCGAATGGCAGTTTTCGGACCAATTCCTGGCAACTTTGTAAAGCTTTCAATCAAGCGTCCGATTGCTTCAGGGTATTGCAACTCGCATCTTTCCTTTCTTCACTTAAAAACCTGGAAGGTTCATCCCTTGCGTAAAACGTCCCATCTTATCGTTGACGAGTTGGTCGGCTTGTTTCATCGCGTCATTAACAGCCGCTAGAACAAGGTCTTGCAACATATCGACGTCATCTGGGTCGACCGCTTCTTCCGCGATGATGATATCCATTACTTCTTTGTGGCCACTGACGATCACTTTGACCATCCCGCCTCCGGCTGTGCCTTCAACCGTCAAGTCTTTTAACTCTTCTTGCGCTTTCGCCATATCTTTTTGCATTTTCTGCATCTGCTTCATCATGTTGTTCATGTTTCCCATTCCACGCATATCGAGCGCCTCCTTTTAAACTTCTTCGATTTCAACGACATCTCCAAATCGTTCGACAGCTTGAACAATGAGCGGGTCTTCTTCGACCTTCTCTTCTTTATGGTCTGAACGTTCGGATTGTTTACGAAGGATGAATTCGTTTTTTAACTCGACCCAATCGCTCTCGAGCACGGCCATGATTTCTCGACGGATCCCCGTCACTTCGAACAACGCTTGCTCGATCACATCGCGGGTCCGGCCGTTCGAACTGACCTGCTCGTAGTGCCATGTCATCCCATCTTTAAATTGTACCAGTAAGGTGTCACTTGCACAAAGGACAGCTTCACTCTCATAGAACAGCGCGAAAATCGGGCCGTCCACCGTGCGGATGTTGACCATAATGTCTTCCCAACTATCACGGATCGCATTCAAATGCTGCCGCTCAGCCCGTTGCAACAACTGGCGGATCCGCTCTTTCGGAACACGAACTTGCGTCCGCTTCATCACTTTCGGTTTCTCGGCAGCGGTCTCTGTGACCGCTACCCCATTTTTCTTCACTTCATTCAACTCACGACTCAATTCACGTACTTGGTCTTGAAGTTGCTTCATTTGCTCGGTCATCGTTCGTCCTTGTTCGGCGATGCGAATGAACGTCAGCTCGACCAATACTTTCGGATGGTTGGATAAGCGCATTTGTTGCTGACACTCATTCAATTCTTCGATCACTTGAAACAGCTCGTCCGTCGAGGTCGTTTCCACGAATTGGCGGAACGTCTCGTTCGGACGGGCTCGCTCTAGTAAGTCTACCGCTTGTGGAGATGCTTTTAATAGAAGGGCATCACGGTGCACGAACACGAGATCTTCGATAAACCGTTTCAAGTCCTTCCCTTCACGCAACATCGTCTCAAGCGTCTTCAGAATTTGATCGAGTTGTCTCTGTTGCAATCCATAGGCCATATCAAGGAGAGCGTCATCTGTAACCGCACCCGTCACTTCGAGCACTGCCTCTTCCGTCAAACGGCCGTCACTAAACGCAAGCGCTTGGTCAAGCAGACTCAATGCATCACGCATCCCACCGTCAGCAGCACGGGCAATCAGTTTGAGCGCTTCTGGATCATAGTCATAATCTTGGTCGTTCAAAATGTAAGCCATTCGTGTCTGGAGTTGACCGACTTCATGCCGCTTCACATCGAAACGTTGGCAACGTGAGATGATGGTCGCCGGAATCTTATGGGGCTCCGTCGTCGCTAAAATGAAGATTGCATGGGGTGGGGGTTCTTCTAACGTTTTCAATAGCGCATTGAACGCCCCAGTCGAAAGCATATGCACTTCATCGATAATGTACACTTTATAACGCGCTTGCGAAGGCGGATACTTGACCTTGTCTCGAATTTCGCGGATCTCATCGACCCCGTTGTTTGAAGCGGCATCGATTTCGAATACGTCCGGGCTCGTCCCTTCCGTAATCGCCACACAGGTCGGGCACGTATTACACGGTTCCCTCGTCGGCGCCGTTTCGCAGTTGATTGCCTTCGCGATAATCTTCGCGAGGCTCGTCTTCCCCGTACCTCGCGGACCAGAGAATAAATAAGCGTGTGACATCCGTTCTTCGAGTAACGCATTTTGAATCGTGCGTGTGATGTGTATTTGACCGACTACCTCTTGGAATGACTGCGGACGATAGACCCGATACAATGCTTGATACGCCATGTCCCCGCCTCCTTTCATCGTTTCATCTTTTATTTCATCATACAAAAAAATCTACAACCCTGGGGCCGTAGATTAAAGTTATTAAATAAATCTGCCGCGCACCGATTTCTGAAAGCACGTCAATGTGCGTTACTCATGCAGTTTGCTCGGCCCAAGCACCCCTGCGGCACACGGTACGTCACCACTTAAGGCTGCTTCCTTCCGGACCTGACCTGGTTCATGGGTGACCGTTGCGCAGGACTCAGACGTCAACGCCACTTACACGAGGACGGGCCACACCAATGCACTCCCTCGAATCGGAATTCAGTCTCGCTATAGCGGATTGCGAGTTACAGGGCACCGCTACCTCCCCGCCTAGCACGGCAAATGGGTAAATGAAGTTAAGCACTTCTTCGAGTGCTATTACATTATACTGTTTAATCAGATGCGTTGCAACCTCTCTGTTCAAGCCGAGCCTGCTTCTTCCGTTCTCGAAGGCTGCGGAAGAAGGTTGTTAGTAGCTCTCCACATTCTTCTGCTAAAACGTTTTCGGTCACTTCGGCTTGATGGTTGAACCGATCGTCTTGAAGAAGGTTCATGAGTGTCCCGCAACATCCGCCTTTGGGATCGCGGGCACCAAACACGACACGCTTCACGCGCGAGAGGATGATCGCACCCGCGCACATCGGACAAGGCTCTAACGTCACGAACAGTTCACAGTCTTCAAGCCGCCAGTTACCGAGTACCGTATTCGCTGATTCAATCGCAATCATCTCGGCATGCGCCGCCGCCAATAAATCCGTTTCACGCCGGTTATAGCCGGTCGCGATCACGTCTTCTCCTTTAACGATGACACAACCGATCGGGACTTCCCCGATCGCTTCCGCCTTCTTTGCTTCGGCGATGGCGAGCCTCATAAATCGTTCATCTCGTTCCATATTAACACCCCGTTTCTTGTCACATAGTATGAAAAAAAATGAAAATCATTTCGCTCGCCCTATCTTCTTCATTGTGTGCTAGAATGGAACTTGCACTTTGGATAATGGAGGATGACATCATATGTTTATAACGGTAGAGGGACCGATTGGTGTCGGGAAAACGTCACTGGCCCATATCATCAGTCAGCACTTTTCAATGCAGATGCTGAATGAAATTGTAGAAGAAAACCCATTTCTCGGCAAGTTTTATGAAGATATCGAAGAATGGAGTTTCCAAACGGAAATGTTCTTCTTATGCAATCGATTCAAGCAATTAGACGATATCCACAAACACCACTTGAGCCAACAGCAATCCGTCGTTTCAGACTATCATATTTTCAAGAACTTGATTTTTGCCCACCGTTCGCTGAGACCAGCCCACTTGAACAAGTATGAGCAAATCTATAAGATTTTGACACATGATATGCCGAAACCCGATGTCGTCATTTACTTGCACGCCAGTATCGAGACGCTTATGAAACGTGTAGCGTTGCGTGGACGTGAAGTAGAAGAGAACATGTCTCGCGACTACCTCGAACAACTCGCTCGGGATTACGAAACGTTTGTCGAATCGTACCGTGCGACTCACCCCGAAGTAACGATTCTTTCGTTCAGCGGAGACGAACTTGATTTTGTCCAAAACCCGGACGATTTGACGCACGTTCTCACGACGATTGAACGCGAACTAGAATTGACTAAAGGAGCCCAACTAAAATGACCCTGAATGAAAAATATAACATTCCGAATGACACGATCATTACGATCGGTGGAATGGTCGGAATCGGTAAATCGACAATCACGAACTCGCTTGCCGACGCCCTCAATTTCCGCACTTCTCTCGAGAAAGTGGACACGAACCCATACCTCGATAAATTCTATCATGATTTTGAGCGTTGGAGCTTCCATCTTCAAATCTACTTCTTGGCAGAGCGGTTCAAAGAACAGAAGAAAATCTTCCAATACGGCGGCGGCTTCATTCAAGACCGTTCGATTTATGAAGATACAGGCATCTTCGCGAAGATGCACTATGAAAAAGGCACGATGTCGCCGACAGATTACGAGACGTACTCAAGCCTGTTCGAAGCGATGGTGCTCACGCCGTTCTTCCCGCACCCTGATCTACTGATCTATCTCGAAGGCTCATTCGAGCAAGTGCTCGACCGCATTCAGCTGCGTGGCCGTGAGATGGAACAACAAACACCGATCGCGTATTGGGAAGAAATGTACGCCCGCTACACGGAATGGATCAACAACTTCAACTTGTGCCCGGTACTTCGTCTATCAATTGAAGAATATGACTTGATTAACGATCCGGATTCAGTCGAACTCATTCTTGAAAAAATCGGGAAACAATTGACAGTCGCCCGTGAAGCAAAAGTAAGATAAAAAGATGATGCCCCGCTCAAAAGCGAGGCATCATCTTTTTTACGGCTGGGCAATCGGGCGTTTTCGATGTGTCGGTGTTTTCCAAGCCTTCCGGTATCCGTCAATCGCATCAAACACAGCCGCCAGAATCGTGATGGCCACGACCAATCCGAACACCCACCCGAACGAGAACACGTCGTTCGGGACATTTAGTTCGACCCAGTCGATAAAGCGCGGGTCGAACAAGCGCGACGAACCCGCCATCCAAATGATAAAGGCGGCTGAGGCCACGTTATAGATCAAATTGAACGAGGCGAGTGCATACGTCCAACGTCCTTTCACCCATTTCCAAACACCGAGGACGACTTGAAGCAAAATGACGGCTAAGAACAACCAGACCACTTCAAACAAGAACGATTGATTAAAAATCGGGACAATCATCGAAAAACCGTCCCCTGTCGACTCATAAATCCCGAGAAACCGCTCGGCGTTCAAATACACCCCGAACCAAACCGCCGTAAAGAACAATCCGAATCCGGCATCCAATTTACTGATCCGTCCCCCGCGGTCCCGATCACGCAATGTGGACACCTTCCAACTCATGTCAGGGGCGACCGCATCGCTCGGCGCGTAACGCTCAATCAAAAAGAAGACGAGTGTGATCCAAAAGACGAGTTGAATCCCAACGTCCCATAACGTGTCGAACAAATTCGTGAGAAAGATTCCGATTGTCGGCATGGCCGGTCCCGAGAATGTCGGGATGCTCGCCATGAGCAAACCGAAGAAGACTACAGCCATCACGATCGGGACGACGAGCTTGACCACATTGACATACATCGGGAAAAACTTAGGTCCAATCAAATACTGGCCGTCTTTATAACGCGCAGCAACGATGGCCGGATGTCCCATCTGTTCGAGCACGCGCTTCACTTCCGTCTCGGTCGGCTGATCCGGCAGCTTCGCTTCGATATCCTCCCTAGTAGCAACGGCAGCTTCGTCTCTCCGCTTCGGCGGGACATGCCTGACCACTTCATCGACATACGCTTCAATCCAGTCCATGACGCTCCTCTCCTTCCTAACGCGCCACCAGTCTCTACCTTATTAAGATTCCCGATTCAAGCCGAGATTAGCCGCTTTTCGCTGTTTCGCCACAAACAAAAAAAGCCGCAGACCGTAGTCTACGACAAAAAAAAACGCATCTGCCTGTGCAGACGCCTAAAAAGCGGAGTTGGTGGGATTCGAACCCACGCGAGCCTTACGACTCCTAACGGATTTCGAGTCCGTCCCCTTCAGCCGGGCTTGGGTACAACTCCAAGCTGAAAAAAGTGTAAAAAAAAAGAAAGTGGAAGAGGTGGTGGGATTCGAACCCACGCGGGCTGTTACACCCCTGACGGTTTTCAAGACCGTTCCCTTAAACCACTTGGGTACACCTCCACGATGTATGCAATTGTTGAGCCTCTAAATAAAAATGGAAGAGGTGGTGGGATTCGAACCCACGCGGGCTGTTACACCCCTGACGGTTTTCAAGACCGTTCCCTTAAACCACTTGGGTACACCTCCACGGCTCATATGCAGTTGACGAACAAACATCTCGCTCGACATGATTTATAGTACCAACTCAGCAAGCAGATGTCAAACCCTTTTGTAAAAAAACATTTAAAAAAAAGCCTATCCGGAATGATACGTTCGGATAGGCCATTCCTCGTTTAACGGGGAAGTTCAATTTTTTCAATTCCGCCCATGTATGGACGCAGCGCTTCTGGGATGACGACCGATCCATCGGCTTGTTGGAAGTTCTCTAAAATCGCGGCGACGGTCCGACCGACGGCAAGCCCTGAACCGTTGAGTGTATGCACGAACTCCGGTTTGGCATTCACATCACGACGGAAGCGGATCCCGGCACGACGCGCTTGGAAGTCCTCGAAGTTTGAGCAAGATGAGATCTCGCGATATACACCTTGAGCCGGCATCCATACTTCAATATCGTACTTCTTCGCTGCGGTGAAACCGAGGTCGGCTGTGCACATGCTGAGTACTTGATACGGAAGACCGAGGCGTTTCAACACTTCTTCCGCGTGTCCTGTCAACAACTCGAGTTGCTCGTAAGACTCTTCCGGTTTGACGAAGCGGACGAGCTCGACTTTGTTGAACTGATGCTGACGGATGAGACCGCGTGTGTCACGACCGGCAGATCCCGCTTCTGAACGGAAGCAAGCGCTGTAAGCTGTATACGTGATCGGCAAGTTCGCTTCAGCGATAATCTCATCACGGTGCATGTTCGTCACCGGTACTTCCGCTGTCGGGACGAGGAAGTAATTCGTGTCGGCCACTTTGAACGCATCTTCTTCAAATTTAGGCAACTGACCCGTCCCTGTCATCGCGTCACGGTTAACCATGTACGGCGGGAGCACTTCAGAATAGCCGTGCTCATCGGCATGCATATCCATCATGAAGTTGATCAACGCCCGTTCTAAGCGAGCACCTAATCCTTTATAGAAGACGAAACGGCTTCCCGTCACTTTACCGGCGCGTTCGACGTCGACAATTTTCAAGTCTTCCATCACGTCCCAATGCTGTTTCATCTCAAAATCGAACTCGGGCTTCGTTCCGACTTCGCGGATCGTGACGTTGTCGTCTTCTGTTTCACCGATCGGCGTTGATTCATGCGGGATGTTCGGGATGCTGAGGAGAATCATGTTCAACTCGGCTTCCACTTCACGCAATTCCTCGTCGAGCAACTTGATCTCATCACCAAGGCGGCGTGTTTCAAGGATCGGTGCTTCCGCGTCTTGCTTGTTGCGCTTGAGCTCAGCGATTTGTTTCGTCGCCTCATTTCGTTTTGCTTTCTTCACATCGACCTCGTTGATGAGGTCCCGGCGTTTCTCTTCTAACTCCGGGAAACGGTCGAGCGCACTCAAGTCTTCACCGCGTTGGGCGAGCTTGGTTTTAATCCCTTCAAAATCTTGACGTAATCGTTTGATGTCTAACATAACTAGTTCCTCCTTTTTTGCATAAAAAAGGTGGCACGCCCCTTTCCCGTAGGAAAGGGACGAACCACCTTGGATCCGCGTTGCCACCCTCGTTGCCTAAAACTAGGCCACTCGATGCACGTAACGTGTGCGTGACGTGACTTGTTTCCAAGTCAATGCTCCGAGGCCGATTCAGTTACGTCGTCCCACTAGTTTGCACCAACCACTAGCTCTCTGTAAGTAGATGACTGTAACGTACTTTTCCTCATCGTTGCATCTGTCATTGAATTAATCTTACTTTACAACATCTCGACTCTATCGACAAGACTCAGTTTTCCTAGGACGAGTCGAACCTCCTCTAAAAAGTCTGCGAAGGCCCGGCTCATCCGAGTCAAAAATGAAGCGGTCTCGACTGATTCGGCAGTCACAAGTGTTCCTGTCGGCGGACTCTCGCCGTCAAGATAGCGGACGCTCTCCGAAGGTTCAATCGTGACCGTCCCGACTTGTTGATCGACTGCGACCGGTGCTTTCGTGTCCGGAAGGTCATAGACTGGTTCAGGGACGGCTTGCCCTTTCTCGACGAGCACTTCGAACGCCGCTGTCGTCCGCGCAGCTACCGTTTCAACTTCTCCCTCGGCGACGAATACATTCTCCGGCACGATTTCTCCGGTCCGTAAAATCGGTGTCATGACAAAGTCGCGATAAGCGAACTCATGAAGTGCTTTCGTCGCCTCATAGCGCCCGTTGTCCGTCTCGGCCCCAAGGACGACGGAGAGTACGGTCCGACCATCTCGTGTCGATACGCCGATGAAGCAATAACCGGCGTCATCCGTCGTGCCCGTCTTAAAACCGAGCATCCCTGGATACGCCAAATCGCGGCCTGAAAGCATCCGATTCGTCGCTTCGAATCTGACGCCGTCAATATCGACATACGCTCGCTTCGTCACGTCGAGCACATCCGGAAATTTCGTCAAGTAGGCGAGCGCGAGCCTCATCAAATCATTGGCTGACGTCAAGTTTTCTCCTGGACGCCCTGCTGATACAGAATCTAGTCCCGAGACGTTCGCGAACGTCGTCTGGGTCATGCCGAGCTCGGTCGCCCGCTCGTTCATCTGTTGAACGAACGCGTCTTCCGACCCCGCCACCGCCTCGGACAGTGTCACCGCGGCCTCGTTCGCCGAGCGGATGAGCGCCACGTCATATAGTTCCTTGACTGTATACGGTTTATTGACGAGCGGGATGCGGGCGAGCCCTGGTTTACGCGTCAAGGCCAATGCCGCTTCACTCGGCGTCACTTCTTCGTTCCAACTCAGTTCTCCTGACTCGACTGCCTCCCGAACGAGGAAAGTGGTCATCAGCTTTGTAATCGACGCCGGTGGGAGCATCGCATCTTCATCTTTCGAAAAAAGAACCTGCCCGGTCGTCATATCGACGAGCATCGCACCGCTCGCTTCGACTTTAGGCGCTGCTGAAGCGTTCATCGGAGAAACAATAGTTATAAGGACAGCGCATATGAGCACCGATACAATCCATTTATCTTTCACAGTCTTGCCCCTTTCTGTACGTGTCTCGTTACAGTGTAGCAGAAAAAGACCCCCTAGTTACAGGGAGTCTTCGACTCATGCGAGTTGATGCTTCGTCGCCTCGACGATTTCTAAGAAGTAGCGGTGCATCGACAAGTCATCCGTCAGTTCTGGATGGAACGAACAGGCAACATATTTGTCGTAGCGTACTGCAACGATCGCTTCTTCGACCTCGGCGAGGACTTCAACGTTAGCGTCAACCGTTGCTACTTGCGGGGCCCGGATGAATACGGCTTCAACCGCGTCATCGATTCCTTTGACCGGTAAATCGACCTCGAAACTGTCGACTTGACGTCCGAACGCGTTGCGCTTGACGGTCATCGGGATTTTGCGAAGGTGGGCATCATACCCTTCCACTTCGGTCGCGAGTAAAATCAGTCCGGCACATGTGCCGAACATCGGCAACGATGTGTTCGCACGAAGCGGTTCGAGCAGGTCATAGCGGTCGAGCAGACGACGCATCGCCGTGCTCTCTCCGCCTGGCAAGACGAGTCCGTCGATGCGGTCCAAGTCATCGACCGAACGGACGACGAGCGTATCTGCACCGAGCGCCTCGAGCATGCGGACGTGTTCACGAATCGCACCTTGCATTCCGAGTACACCGATCGTCGTCATCTTACCAACCTCGCGGCGCCATGAGCTCTTCTGGTTTGAGCGTGCGGACGTCGAGTCCTTTCATCGCTTCGCCAAGACCTTTTGACAAGTGAGCGATTCGCTCGTAGTCGTCATGGTATGTCGTCGCTTCAACGATGGCACGGGCAAATTTCTCTGGGTTCTCTGCTTTGAAGATACCTGATCCGACGAAGACGCCGTCCGCACCGAGGTGCATCATGAGTGCCGCGTCTGCCGGCGTCGCGATACCACCTGCTGCGAAGTTGACGACCGGAAGACGGCCCGCTTCACGAATTTGCATGAGCACTTCGAACGGTGCACCAAGGTCGCGCGCTTCTGTCATCACTTCATCGATGCTCATTGAAAGCAAGCGTTTCACTTGTGCTTGGACAGTACGCATGTGACGAACCGCTTCGACGATGTTTCCTGTCCCTGGCTCACCTTTTGTCCGAATCATCGCTGCACCTTCACCGATGCGGCGTGAAGCTTCTCCGAGGTCACGCGCTCCGCAGACGAACGGCGCATTGTAATCACGCTTGTAAAGATGGAACTCTTCATCGGCCGGTGTCAACACTTCGCTCTCGTCGATGAAATCGACCCCCATCGATTCAAGGACACGGGCTTCGGCGATATGTCCGATGCGGCATTTCGCCATGACCGGTACAGATACCGCTCCCATGACATCTTCGATGATTGTCGGGTCTGCCATCCGGGCGACGCCACCCATTTTACGAATGTCTGATGGTACGCGCTCGAGCGCCATGACTGCCACGGCTCCTGCTGCTTCAGCAATCTTCGCCTGTTCAGCGTTGATGACGTCCATGATGACGCCACCTTTTTGCATTTCGGCCATTCCACGTTTGACTTTATCTGTCCCTACTTGTCTCTTTTCCATATAAATCGCCTCCATTAAGCTAGTCTACTTGCAAGTATAGATTGATTTGACTATATTGAAAGTGCCAGTTTTATATTTTTTAAAGTGGTCAGTTTTAAGAGAAGGGTTCATGCTCGTTTCCTCGAATCTTATTACGTATAAGGGAGGAATGTTTTATGGACCAATGGAACCCGCGAGATCAAGCGGAAAACCGTTCCTTTTACGGGAAGCCTGGACTGATTTCGTTCATTCTCGTCATCGGATTCGTGCTCTATGTTTTCTTCGGCTGACAGAAGAAAGGACAACTTATGGATATGCTCACATTCTCGCTCGAGCCCGAATCGAGCACCCCGCTTTATGAACAGCTCTATTTACACATCCGGCAAGCGATCGTCAATGACACGCTCATGACCGGGACGAAACTGCCGTCAAAACGGAAGCTCGGCCAATTTTTGGACGTCTCGCAAACGACGGTCGAGCTCGCTTACGCCCAGCTGCTTGCTGAAGGATATATCGAGTCGCTGCCACGGAAAGGGTTTTACGTCTTGCCGCAAGAAGAGCTGTACGTCAGGCGTGGCACCAGCACGATCGAACCGCTTCCGACGAAAAAAACATACACGTTCGACTTATACCCGAGTCAGATCGATACGACCGCATTCCCGTTCGAACGTTGGCGCCGTCACTTGAAACAAGTCGTCGCCGAGGAGAATCATGAACTGCTCGCACTCGGGTCGGTGCAAGGCGATCTCGTGCTCCGCCAAGAAATCGCCACGTACTTGTATCACTCCCGTGGCGTTCATTGTTCGCCCGAGCAGATCATCGTCGGTTCTGGGACCGAGCAATTGTTGCCTCAACTGCTCGACTTACTCACCGACGCGACGACGTTCGGGATTGAAGACCCGGGCTATCCGCTCACGCGACAGCTGTTCGAACACCAAAATCGAAGCTACGTCCCGCTCCCGGTCGACGACAGCGGGGTCCTTGTCGACCGACTCGAGGCAGAGGCAATCGATGCGGTTTATGTGACCCCGGCCCATCAGTTCCCGACCGGTACGATCCTGTCCGTCAGCCGTCGCCAGCGCCTCCTCAACTGGGCGTCCGAGCGGCAAACGTACATCATTGAAGATGATTACGATAGCGAGTTTCGTTACAGCGGCAAACCGATTCCTTCGTTGCAAAGCATGGACCAAAACGAACGTGTCGTTTATTTGAGCACGTTTTCGAAGTCGCTCATGCCTTCGCTCCGCATCGGTTACATGGTGCTTCCGCCCCCACTGTTAAACCGCTATCGGGAACGGTATCGCCATTTCACCTGCAGCGTGCCGCGTTTCGAGCAACATACGCTAACCGAGTTTATGGCGAGCGGCGATTTCGAGAAACATTTGAACCGGATGCGCAAAACATACCGCCGCAAACTTGAGACCGTGATCACTGCGTTCAAACCATACGAGCCGCTCGTCACAATCACTGGCGCCAGCGCTGGTCTCCACATCGTCCTCTCGGTCGATACAGCGCAAACTAGCGAGCAATTGAAGCAACTCGCTGAACAGTCAGGCATTCGTATCAAGGCGATGGCCGACTATCGTATCAATTCACGCGACACGAGACCGCAACTGCTGTTTGGTTTCGCCGCCCTGCCTGAAGCGACGTTACAAACGGCAATCGACCAGTTGATGGCCTGTTGGAATATCGGGAAGGGAGGGCCATATGGGAAAACCTCGCGATGAAACAATGATCAGACGCTCACGCTACGTCATCGGCATCGTCTGTTTGTTGATCGGTAGCCTCTTTTTGACCGAGTCATGGTGGAAAGACCGTGTCGCCACCTCGAACAGCAAACGTGTGACTGAAGCGATTCAACTCCAACAGCCGGATCGGGGCGAATTCGACTTCGAAACGGTCGAACCGTTATCGTGGGACGACTTGTTAAACGTGCGCAATCGATTTCATGATTTGCCGACAATCGGCATGATCACGATTCCAGATATCGATTTAGAATTACCAATTTTGTACGGTCTCGACAATGAGAATTTGGCGGTCGGGGCTGGGACGATGCGCGCTTCCCAACAGATGGGGCGTGGGAATTACGCACTAGCCGGTCATTACACCCAAAGTCCGACAGCCTTGTTCGGACCGCTCCATACGATCACGACGGGAACGATGATTTACGTGACCGATTTGACGAACACGTATCAATACCGGACGGATTCACTCGAGACCGTTCCCCCGACACGGGTCGATGTGCTTGACGAGACGACAGATGCGACCATTACCTTGATCACATGCACGTTCGATGCGACGGAACGATTAATCGTCAAGGGAGAGCTCGTGCAGACAACACCTTATATCTCTAACTGAGCGTCCTTCCACACGAAGGACGTTTTATTGTTTTTCAAAAAACATATTGTGAGCGCTTACATAATCGGCTAAACTATTTCTGGAACCGCTTGCACAAAATTGACAATCCGTTGCCCTGTAGACGACCTATTTTACGAAAGAGGTGCTCTCATGAAGAAGAACAATACGGCACGACGTACGACGACATTACTCTTATCTTCTGTCCTGCTCATTCAAGCTGGTGTCCCGGTGAACGTCTTGGCCGAACCGACGGCGGTGGCAGTCGATGGGAATAAAACCGATTGGACAGACGTCTCGGCGCTGGCGTCATCGGCAGATGTTGGTTGGCAAGGCTTCGATCTCGGCAATCTTTATCTTCAAAATGACAAAACGAACCTGTACTTCTATGTCGATGCGTTCAACGTCCCGAACTGGGGCGACAACGGCCAATACATAAACATCGCCCTCCAAGTGAACGATGAAGATTCTGGCGTCGCCACGAACCCGCTCGGTTACCCGTTCAACTTTAGTCAAACAGACAAAAAACCGCAGTATCACATTTTACTTCGTGTCGATGGAGACAAGTCTGTCAAAGAAGCCGCGCTCTATGAAGCTGGGAAGACGACCCCGCTCGCGAACTTGGCAAACTTGAACGGTGCTTCGTTCGCCCTCGACCGGACGACAGGATTCGAAGGGAAAATCCCGTTGTCGCTGCTCGGTTTGAAAAATGACGACACGGTCCGTGCTCTCACCGTCCTCAGCGGAAACAATGCCGGTGAACACGGTGCGTTCGATACGATTCCGAGCAACGAATCTAACAAACTAGCCGACAGCTGGAACGTCTCGGCCAACCCGTCGACTCAATCTGTGTACAGCCCGGCCTATACGCTCAGCGGCGTCGAGACGGTGATGCAGCTTGAAGTAACGAATGTCGACCCAGCGAATCAGTCTGAAGCTGCCGACGTATCTGCTCCCATCACCTGGACGTTCAATGAACCGGTGACGTTAGACGCCTCGAACGTCAGCTTGATAAGCGGAGAAACGGCTGTCCCGTTTACTGCTGAAGCAAACGGTTCGATCGTGACTGTCACGCCGACGAGCAAACTCGGACTCGGTCAGACGTACACGGCCACATTGCCAGCCGGAGCCGTCAAAGGTAACTTATCGACCACGACGCTACCCGCGCTGACGACTTCGTTCAAGACCGTCACGGAGCTGGCTGATCCATGGAAGACGCAGCGATACATCGAAATGCTGTACGTCCGTGCCGATCAAGACTATACCGATTGGAACTTGTGGACGTGGAGCACCGGTGTCAAAGATGGACAAGTGGATCCCTACAAAATTACGGAAGACGGCGCCATTTTCCGAATTCCAGTCGGGAAAGATGCGACGAACGTCGGATTTGTCATCCGTAAAGGAACCGATTGGGCGGTCAAGGACGCTTACGGTGAAGACCGTTACGTGAAACTCGGAAACGATCGTGTCACGAAAGTCGTCGTCGCGAGCGGCCAAGGCGTCTTCCATCAAGTACCAACCATTCAAGGACCGGTGTTCGAGGACGGGACCGTCACGTTCTTCTATCGGGACAAAGACTTGTACGAGGCAGGACAGCTCGATCAACTCGACCGTGTCGCCTTAAACGTAAATGGCGTGACCTATCCGATGACGTATGAGGACAAGAACGAATGGTACCGTCATACCGTCCGTCTTCCGGAAGGGACGCATGACTATACGTTCCTCGTCACGAAAGACGGCGTCACGACCGAAGTGACGGATCCCTATTTTGAAGCGTCAACCGTCGAATACCGTCGTCCGGCCGTCAAACTCACGTCTTCGATCGCACCGAAAGCGATCAGTTCGCGGGAGAATGCCGTCGTTCACGTCAAACCGACGTTACCAGAAGGCGTGACGCTTCGCGAACTCTATATCGATGCCCGCCCGCTTGGTGGACCGGCTAAACTTTCAATCGATCCGGCGCTCAATAAACAGACGATCGCGGTCAAAGATACGGTCAAGCCAGGCAACAAAACGTTGACGATCACAGCCGTGGATCAATATGGCAACGTCCATAAAACGACGGCTTCCGTAAACGTCCGACCGGTCACGATGAAAGACAAGCAAGCGTTTGACTGGGACGAAGCCCGGATCTACTTCATGTTGACGGACCGTTTCCACGATGGCGACAAGACGAACAATAATCCGAACGGTGAATATTATGACCAAGATCATCTCGAGTCGTATCACGGCGGCGATTTCGCCGGGATCACAAAAAAACTCGACTATCTCGACAAGCTCGGGATCAACACGATTTGGATCACCCCGATCGTCGATAATATCGATTGGGATCTCCGCTACGGTAAAGATGGCTCTCAATACGGCTATCACGGTTACTGGGCCAAAAACTTCGAGAAACTTGATGAACATCTCGGAGACATGCAGGCGTTCCATCGCCTGATCGATGCGGCCCACGCACGCGGCATCAAGATCATGGTCGACGTCGTCTTGAACCACCCAGGCTACGGAATGGAACCAGGCGCCGACAGCACAGGGGCGACGAATTTCCCTACGAACAAGGAACGTGATGCCTTTAAAGGCATGATTCGGGACACGCCTGTCGACGGGAACGATTTGAAAATGTCGCTCTCCGGCCTTCCTGACTTTAAGACAGAGGAAGCTGCCGTCCGTGAACAACTCGTCAAATGGCAGACTGACTGGATCAAGCGTTCGAAGACGAAACAAGGAAACACGATTGATTACTTCCGTGTCGATACGGTCAAGCATGTGGATGCGACGACGTGGAAATCGTTTAAGAATGAACTGACCGCGCTCAAGCCAGACTTTAAAATGATTGGTGAGCATTACGGGGCGAGTGTGAACAACACAGGCGGCTATCTCCGGAGCGGCCAGATGGATTCGTTGCTTGATTTCGACTTCAAGTACCAAGCGGAAAATTTCATCAACGGGAACATTGATGGGGTCGAGAGCGCTCTTCAATACCGGAATACCCAACTCTCGAACGAAGCGACACTCGGCCAGTTCCTCAGCAGCCACGATGAAGATGGCTTCCTCATCTCTCGTGCTCGCGGCGATGAAGGTAAGCATATGGTCGCAGCCTCGCTCCAAATGACGGCGAAAGGGCAACCGGTCATCTACTATGGAGAAGAGATCGGTCAATCTGGGAAACATACCTTAGACATGGACAAAGGCGAGTTTAACGAAAACCGTTACGACTTTGACTGGAAACGGGTGAACGGTGAAGGCAAAGACATGCACGCCCACTATCAAAAGTTGCTCAACATTCGGGCGGACTATTCAAAAGTCTTCAGCAAAGGAACACGTTCGGTCGTTGCCGGCGGTTCGAACACCGGTTATTCGATTTTTGAACGGGCTTACGGCAAAGAGTCTATTCTCATTGGATTGAACACGAAAGAGTCGGCTCAAACAGCGACGTTCGAAACAAAGCACAAACAGAACACAGTGCTCGTCGACCGCTATAGCGGACGGACGTACGTCGTCAAGCGCGATGGCAAGGTGACCGTGAACTTACCAGCGCAAGATCAAGGCGGTACGGTCATCCTCGTCTCTAAAGCTAAAAAATGATCAGCAAAAAGCCGTTGTCCCTTTTCAGGAGACAACGGCTTATTTGTTAACGTGAATAGTTTGGTGCTTCTTTTGTGATGTGCACATCGTGTGGGTGGCTTTCTTGCAGGCCGGCTCCAGTCATTCGAATGAACTGCGTATCTTCTCGCAATGCTCGAATGTCGGCAGCGCCGCAATAGCCCATTCCCGAACGGAGGCCACCAATGAGTTGATACACCGTATCGGCCAGCTCGCCTCGGTAAGCAACGCGTCCTTCAATGCCTTCTGGGACGAATTTTTTATCCGCTTCTTGGAAGTAACGGTCTTGACTGCCTCGCTTCATCGAAGCTTCCGACCCCATACCGCGATACGTCTTAAACTGACGACCTTGATAGATCTCCATCTCGCCTGGGCTCTCTTTTACGCCGGCGAGAAGGCTGCCGAGCATGACAGCGCTCGCGCCAGCAGCAATTGCCTTGACGATGTCGCCCGAGTACTTGATTCCACCGTCAGCGATGACCGTGACACCGTGCTCCCGCGCTTCTGTCACGCAGTCATAGACTGCCGTGATTTGAGGGACACCGACTCCGGCAACGACCCGTGTCGTACAAATCGAACCTGGTCCGATTCCGACTTTAATGACTGAGGCGCCGGCCTCGATCAAAGCACGTGTCGCTTCTGCCGTCGCCACGTTACCAGCGATGATTGGAAGTGTTGGGAACAAATCACGCAGTTCTTTCACTTTCTCGATGACACCAGCCGAGTGACCGTGTGCTGTATCGACAACGAGCGCATCCACGCCTGCATCGACAAGGATTTGAGCACGCGAAGCAGCGTCTTTTGTTACCCCGACAGCTGCCGCCACAAGAAGGCGCCCTTGTTTGTCTTTCGCAGCGTGAGGGAATTGCTCAACCTTCTCGATATCTTTCGTCGTGATCAAGCCCTTTAAAACGCCGGCATCGTCGACGAGTGGTAACTTCTCGATGCGGTGTTGGTGCAGAATCCGCTCTGCTTCTTCAAGAGAAGTTCCGACTTTTGCAGTGACAAGATTTTCTGTCGTCATGACGTCTTCGATCACAGTCGAGTAGTCTCTGATGAAGCGAAGGTCACGGTTAGTCAAAATACCGATTAATTTCCGTTCCTGTTCAGAATTGACGATTGGGACACCGGAAATGCGGTATTTACTCATTAAATACTCGGCATCATAAATTTGGCGCTCTGGTGTCAAATAAAATGGATTCGTAATGACTCCGTTCTCCGAACGTTTCACACGGTCGACATTCTCTGCTTGCATTTCCATCGACATGTTTTTGTGGATGACGCCAAGACCACCTTGACGCGCC
Source organism: Exiguobacterium sp. SH5S4 (assembly GCF_004337045.1). Taxonomy (NCBI): domain Bacteria; kingdom Bacillati; phylum Bacillota; class Bacilli; order Caryophanales; genus Exiguobacterium; species Exiguobacterium sp. SH5S4. Next base: position 558 of record NZ_SJUQ01000041.1, on the reverse strand, counting down.
ATGGCGATCGCCATCGGTGCTTCCGTCACTGTGTCCATACCAGCGCTGATGACTGGAATGTTTAACTCAAGCCCTTCACATAGCTTCGTGCTCAGACTTACATCTCTTGGCAAGACGTTTGAAAACCGTGGTACGAGTAAGACGTCATCAAACGTTAATCCTTCTTTTGCAAACTTGTTTTCCCACATAAAAATCGATTGCCCCTTTCTCTATCGGACCCAAATCTTTGTTTCGAAATATTTCTGTAATGGTAACAGGTATGGCTCGAAAGTGCAATTCAATTCACGATGTTCAGAAAGTTCAGAATTGTGTTCATTCCTGTTGAATCCTTCTCAAATCATTCGGAAAATGTCCACGTTGTCGGAAGGCCAAGCCAATAATAATCGGTTTTAGAAATAGAAAAAGACGACCAAGCAGATGCTTGGTCGTCTTTCATATGGCCTGGCAACGTCCTATCCTCACAGGGGGAGACCCCCAACTACTTTCGGCGCTGAAGCGCTTAACTTCCGTGTTCGGCATGGGAACGGGTGTGGCCGCTTCGCTATCGCCACCAGACAA
>NZ_SJUQ01000040.1:0-20719 GCF_004337045.1 Exiguobacterium sp. SH5S4 | reverse complement strand
AGATGATTTTACTCATGGATGCGTTCCCCCGTCTGAATGAATAGGTTCATTATATCGATTCGACCGCACACAAAAAACCCTGAATGAGCACTTTTTATCAAGTGTCTATCATTCAGGGTTCAGTTCAAACTTAAGTAGCAGAACTTTTTCGAAACGTTAGACCGATACTTCGTTCGTTGCGTCTTCGAGTGTGATTTCCGTTATGTTCATCGCATGGTCACCGATCCGCTCAAGGTTCGAGAGCATATCGACGAAGAACATACCAGCTTGGCCGTCACATTCACCTGTGTTCAAACGAACGACATGATTTTTGCGGAACTGGCGCTCGAGCATGTCGAGTTTCGCTTCCATCTCGATGACTTGACGCGCCTCGACCATGTCACCGCTCGCGAGCGTTTGGAGTGACTTCTCGAGTGTGGCCCGTGTCAGATCATACATTTCCGTCAATTCTTTTTGAGCTCCCGGCGAGAGCGTGATGCGTGTCGCCGTCTTATAGTCGATCAACTCGATGATGTTCTCAACGTGGTCACCGATTCGCTCGATATCGTTGATGGCATGCATGAGTGTCTTATGTTGTTGTGATTCGTGCTCCGTCAAATCGACGGCCGCGAGTTGAACAAGATAATCCGTAATTTTAGAGTTCAGCGAGTTTAACGCATCTTCAATGTGCGCTGATTTTTCCGCGTGCTTCTTGTCACCAGTCTCCATATAAGAACGTGCCTCATCAAGACCAAGCTTCGCGAAATCACCCATGCGGATGACTTCATATTTAGCTTGTTCGACCGCGATTGAAGGCGACTGTTGAATGAAGATTGGGTCCAAGTGTTGCGCTTTCGTATCAACGATTGAATCTTCGCCTGGTACAAGTTTCGTCACGACCCAGGCAATTGTCCCGATGAACCAGAACTGGATCAATGTGTTGGCGACGTTGAACGTACCGTGGGCGAAGGCGATTTGCATCTTCGCCTCAATGTTAAGGAAATTTGTAATCCAGAAAATGTATTGCGTAAAGAGCGGTAAGATAATCAAGAACATGGCCGTCCCGACCAAGTTAAAGATGACGTGGGCCGCAGCTGCGCGACGAGCCGCGACTGACGCACCGAGTGCAGCGAGAACCGCTGTGATTGTCGTCCCAATGTTATCACCGAACAAGACCGGTAGAGCGGCCTTCAAGTCGATCGAACCACCAGCGTATAGTTCCTGGAGGACACCGATCGTCGCTGATGACGATTGAACGATCAACGTGAACACCGTACCGACGACAACTCCGAGGATCGGGTTTTGACTCATCGATTGTGTGAGTTCGAAGAAGTACTCGCTCGTACGGAGCGGACGCATGCCGTCTCCCATAAGTTCAAGACCGTAGAAGAGAGCTCCGGCGCCAAAGATGATTTGACCCATATGTTGAAACTTCTCTTTTTTAAAGAAGAACAACAGTGCAGAACCGACGGCAATCATCGGGAGCGCATACTCACCGATATCAATTCCGATGATGAACGCTGTCACCGTTGTCCCGATGTTCGCACCCATGATGACCCCGATCGCTTGACGGAGCGTCATGAAACCGGCACTGACAAGACCGACCGTGATAACTGTCGTACCTGTAGACGTCTGAAGAAGAATCGTAACGATGATCCCGGCTAGTACTCCGAGGAATGGATTCGTTGTATACTTATCAAGGATGTCGCGGAGTCGATCTCCTGCAGACTTTTGAAGGCCGTCTCCCATCGATTTGATACCGAATAGGAAGATCCCTAATCCTCCAAAAAACATGAATAACATTTCTTGCAAATTGTATTCCACGATTTTTGTACCCTTTTTGATTGTGAATTGGTTGTGTTTAATTGGTTCTTATTGCCTTACTCATTATGCCTTCTTCCCTGAGTTGATGTAAACACGTTTAATGTTAAGGTTTTATTAAATAGTTGTCTTATTTTTATGTATTTTAGATGATTTGTACTATAACAGAATGGGGTTTTGTCTGTATGCTTAAAACGACATCAATGTTTATCCGCCATAGCCTGCTACCTACGAAGCAAACGCTACGGCTTCGTCTGGCTCCGCTGCACACTTATATGTTGGCGAGCCTCGTCTTTACAATCGTCGCGACTGTTTTAGATTACCTCGTCTTGCGACCCGATTTTTTCGCACCGATGTGGTTGTTTTTACACGGGTTCGCCATCTTCTTCTTCTATATGACTTGGGTCGCCGTCGCCGCCTTGTTCGTTCAACTCGTGACGAGACTTCGAATGAAGAAACCGTGGCCGTATCGGCAAGCTTGGCCTTACGCGGTCGCGATGACACTCGTGCCGACGCTCGTGCTCGTCGCCTTGTATCACTTTATGCCCGCATTTCTTTGGCTCGGCTTTGTCGTCACGATCGTCTTCTTGACCGTCCCGCTATTCCAAATTCCGCTTAAACAAAAAAACTCGGGACGGCGCTAATACGCGCTGTCCCGATTTTTATCACGTCTTCGGTGCAAGTTCAGTAAGTACTTCCTGCAGCCGTCGACTTTGATGACCGAGGTCTGTCCCGGCTGCTTGTAACGTTGCTTGAACGTCCGTCCATACTTCGACCCCTTCGTACAATTCGTTCAACTTCCGCTCGAGCGTCAAGCCGATTTCTTTCAGTTGTTCGTTCGCTTCCGCCATGTGGAGCAACTGACTTCCCGTCGCGGCCGTCTGATCCGTGATCGATTGGAACTCAGCCATCTGGTCGCGCACTTCGTGATTGATTCTCGCAATCCCTGCCTCAACTCGGTCCAACGTCTCACCTAGATGAAGGATATCGTCGCCGAAGCGAATCATATCGCTAAAAATCTCTTCCCGTTCGGATTTAATTTGTCCGATTGCCGCAACGGCAAGTATCGAAGATTCATTCGTCACTTTCGCTAGCTGACCGACTTCATGAGCGACGACAGCAAACCCTTTTCCGTGTTCCCCGGCGCGAGCCGCTTCGATTGAGGCGTTCAATGCCAACATCTTCGTGGCTGCCGCGACCGATAAAATCGTCTGTAGCGCTTCGTCGGCTCGTTCTGACGTTTCCGCGCTGTCGCGTAAACGCTCTTGGATACCGCCCGCCTTCTCTTTGAACTGCTCGCTCACGCCTCTGACCGAAGCAAACGAGGCGATTTCGCTCGAAATCGTTTGTTGCAGCGCTACCGCTCTCAAGTCGACAGCCGAAATATCTTGTTTGAGTGCCGCGACATGGGCCGCAATGTCCGTGAAGCGATGCGTCGATTCACTCGTAAACGCCTGATACGATCGACTCGTCTGTTCGACCGTACTTGCGACTTCTTTAAAAGCGACAACTTGTTGTTCATTTGATGCAAGTTGCCGCATGAACGTCGGCAAGCTCGTCTCAAACGCCAAAGACGTCTCGTCCATCGTCAGCAACGACTTTTTCCACAGACCGATGAACGTATTGTACTCACGCTCTAAACTACGGATCTCGAACGACTTGGCTCCTAAGTCTACTTCTTTAAAAGCACGCGTCTCTACCGCCTCACGCAGTCGCGTCGCAAACTGCGATAACGGTCTGACTTCGCGACGAATCATCCGAGAAAATAAATAGATAATGATTCCCATCGCTATGATGATCACAGCGAAAAGCGCCTGTCGAAGTTCCCACATCGAGCCAAGTACCGATTGTCTCGTGACAGCCAATACGTAATGAGCTTGTAGTTCTGGGATCGGAACCGCTGCTAAAAAGAAATCGTCTCGTTCAATGACTGCGAGTTCGTTCACTGTCACTTCATTAAATTTGTCTTCAAGCTGCTTGCTCGCTTTTTTTCCTGTCAATTGCTCGACTTGCTCGTCTCGAATCAAGTACTGACCGGCCTCGAGTCCGTCCGCTGATAAAATTGACGCCTGTTGCATGTACGTCGACTTCAATGAGCGTACCAACCCTTTTTCATTTGATAGGTATGCCCCGTACGTCGTTTTGACCGTCTCGCGCATGACTGTCGCTTCTCGGAGTAAGCGCTTCTCGACTTCAGCTGTCAACAGGTGTTCCGCTTTCAGGGCGAACCAACCGAACGTCGTCAAAAACAGGATGACGACAAGCGGCATCAGCGTCCATTGGAGACGTCGCTCAATTTTGACGCCGTCGGGACGTCGCTGCTTCCACAGCTGTTGCAATCGCGTTAACACATCTAATCCTCACCTTTCTCAAGTTACTATTCGTCCGATATATCGGTCTTGAGACGGTGGAAAATTATGAAGCCTCTGTTAAGATAACGTTAGGCTTTGTAAAGAGCACATCTCAGGAGCGCTTGCCGGGTGCTTTTTCACAAACATTTCGTTATGATAAGAAAGAAACCAACCATCTAAATCGATTGGAACCTTTCCAAAAGAAGGAGATTACGTATATGTCAGAAATTTTACACCGTTCATTAACTCGTCCGATTCGTGTCGGCAACGTCATCATCGGAGGATCTGATGAAGTCGTCATTCAGTCGATGACGACGACGAAAACGCACGACGTCGAAGCGACTGTCGCCGAAATTTTACGTCTTGAAGAAGCGGGCTGCCAAATCGTCCGCGTCGCTTGTCCAGATGAGCGAGCGGCCGACGCGCTCGCTGAAATCAAGAGTCGCATCAACATCCCGCTCGTTGTCGATATTCACTTCGACTACAAATTGGCGTTGAAAGCCATCGAAAGCGGTGTCGACAAGATTCGGATCAACCCTGGTAACATCGGTCGCCGTGAGAAAGTCGAAGCGGTTGTTAACGCCGCTAAAGCGAAAGGCATCCCGATCCGCATCGGTGTCAACGCCGGATCGCTCGAGAAGCAATTCCTCGAAAAATACGGATATCCGACAGCCCAAGGCATGGTCGAAAGTGCGATGCATCACGTCAAGATTTTAGAGGACCTCGGTTTTTACAACACGATCATTTCGCTCAAAGCGTCTGACGTGAACCTTGCCCTCGAGGCGTACACGCTCGCCGCGAAGACGTTCGACTACCCGCTCCACGTCGGGATCACTGAATCAGGACCACTGTTCTCAGGATCACTCAAATCAGCGGCCGGACTCGGTGCGATCCTCTCACTCGGGATCGGCTCGACGGTACGTGTGTCGCTGTCTGACGACCCTGTCGAAGAGATCAAAGTCGCCAAAGAAGTGCTCAAGTCGTTTGGCCTAGCCGCTAACGCCGCGACGCTCATCTCTTGCCCGACATGCGGCCGCATCGAAATCGATTTGATCTCGATTGCGAAAGAAGTTGAAGAGTACATCCAAAACATTAACGTCAACATCAAAGTCGCCGTCCTCGGCTGCGCGGTCAACGGACCAGGTGAAGCACGTGAGGCGGACATCGGCATCGCCGGTGCCCGTAACGAAGGCCTGCTCTTCCGTCACGGGAAAATCATCCGTAAAGTACCGGAAGCAACGATGGTCGAAGAGTTGAAGAAAGAAATCGACGCCATCGTCGCCGAGAAACTTGCCGCGCGTGAGCTTGAAGAACAACAACTTGCCAACCAATCTAACTAATCTCTCGCCCGCTCGGTTGCAACCGAGCGGGCTTTTGATACAATGAGTGTTATGGCAAGGAGGAATCAAGATGCACATTGGGATAGATTTAGACGGAACCGTCACGGATCCGCAAAGTTGCTTTCACTATATGAACGACATGCTCGGTTACGCCATCGATTATCATCAGGCGACCGAATACGAGCTCCATACGTACACGAATATGACGCAACATGATTTTTGGACGTTCATGATCGAACACGGTCATGAAGAAGCCATCTATCGGCGTTCACTACCTCACTCTGAAGTGAACGAAGTGCTCTGGCACATTCGGAAAACGCACCAACTTCACTACGTGACGGCGCGCAGCGAGGCCGTTCGCTCTGTCACCGAGGACTGGATCAAACAGTACGAACTGCCGCTCGACTCATTGATTATGACAGGCAGTCACGACAAAGTCGGCGTCGTCAAAGATCTCGCGCTCGACTTGTTCATGGAGGACCGCTATGAGAATGCCATCTCGATCCATGAACAGACATTGATTCCAGTGCTCTTGTTCGATGCCCCGTATAATCGTCGACCGTTACCGGACGGGGTGAAACGCATCACGTCTTGGAACGAGGCACTCCATCTCGTCGACCGCTTCGAGACTACAAAATCCATCATTACCCTATAAAAAAGAGGAATCCGCCGCTGGATTCCTCTTTTCTATACCCGTCCGATCGCCTCGATGACATCGCTCGCGAGAACGCTTGCCGGATGAATCCGTTCACTCGCCGACCTAGCGGCTAACGCGTGCCATAGGACGGCTTGTTCGTTCGGGGGCTGCTCCGGCTCGATCCGCGCACTCCGGGCCCAGAGCGCGAGCAGCATGCCGGTCAGGACGTCACCACTCCCGCCTTTCGAGAGTGCCGGTGCTGCGACCGTGTTGACGGCACCAGTCCCGTCTGGCGAAACGATCAACGTGTACGTCCCTTTTAGAATGAGATGAACCCCATGTTGCCTCGCAAAGTCTGATGCGGCCTTAAACCGGTCTGCCTCGATCATCTCGACCGTCTGTCCCGTCAACCGGGCAAGTTCACCGGGATGCGGGGTGAGCGTCAATGGGCCCGACGCCTGTAAGTGTTCCTTCGTCAGCGCACCGGCATCGACGATGATCGGCGTCGTCCGTTTCTTGACCGCTTGCCAAGCGTTCGTCAACCGTTCATCCTCGACCATGCCCGGACCGATCGCCGTCGCCGCATACCGCGCGTCCGGTATGGCGTCAATCTCGTAAAACATCGCCTCCGGTAACGTTGCGGCCAGTGCCATCGCCTCAGCCGGCACCGCCAAGTCGAGCAGCCCGAGTCCGCTCCGAAGGGCAGCCTGAGCCGCTAAAAACGGTGCCCCGATCAAGTGGCGGCTCCCGCCGACGAGCTGGCCGTGACCGTAAGTCGATTTATGGCCATATGGATCACGGGATAGCAGACCGCGGTCAAAATCGGCCTCCGTCAATACGCGCCAGTTCGACGTCTCAGGCAATCCGATGTCGATTCGTTCGACTTTCCCGTAAAACGGTGCGGTTTGATTCAAGAACGCACTACGCTTATAACCATGTAACGTCAACGTCTGATCGGCTTCGATCGCGTGACCGTCGAACCGGCTCGTCTCGTCGCTCGGCACACCGGACGGGACATCGACCGCGATCACCGTCGCCGCTTGGTCGCACATCCAGGTGATCACGTCTCTCGCTTTCCCGGTGACCGGTCCGTCAAGGCCGACTCCGAACAAGGCATCGATGATATAGTCCGCCTGTCTCGGATTATCTACGACCGGGACCACTTGCTTCGCTAACGCTGCGTGCGTCAAGGCTTCTGGCGATCTCGGCTCACCGAGTGGTGCCCAGACGCTGACGTCATACCCACGCCGGTGCAGTTCACGGGCGATGACCCAGCCGTCGCCCCCGTTATTCCCTCGTCCACAGACGACGAGGACGGACGCCTCTGCTCGAATCGCCAAACGATTCGTCAAGGCCAGCGCCGCCCGCTCCATCAAAACTTCAGGCGTCGTCCCGTGCGCAAAAGCCTGTTCATCCGCTCGCTTGATATCACTTGCCGTATAAATCATCGACTCACTCCCTCCCCATATGTACACAAAAAAGGAAGTTGAAGTAATCAACTTCCTTACTTACATTGTTTACAATACCCGTAAATCTCAAATTTATGATCGATGACCTCAAAATCGGGGTCAAGCGTCCCTACATAACGCATCGGGCAAAGTTCGAGCAGTTTCGTCTTGCCGCACCCGCGGCAGATCAAATGATGGTGGTGGTGCGATGAGCCACACGTGACCCGGAACGCTTTCTCACCGTTCAACTCGGTCGCTTCGAGCAACCCTTCCTCCGCAAACGACTTCAAGTTCCGGTAGACCGTATCAAAGCTCATCGTCGGATGTTTCGAACGCATATAGTCGAGGACGTCTTTCGCACTGATATAGCGCTCTTCGGCCGCCAAATAAGCGTACATCTCAATCCGTTTCGGCGTCACTTTCAATGACGACGACTGCAACCGTTCGATTTGTTCAGTCTGTTTCATGGAGTACTCCCTTCTTCCGTAACGAGCCGATCTTCTCAAACAACATGACGGCAGCCAAAATCAAGACGGCGAGCAAGACGATGACACCGCCCGGGGCGACGTCTAGTTCGTAGGCGAGTACAAGTCCCCCAATCGTCGCAAGCTCACCGAACACGATTGCCCAAACAATCGTCTGTTTGAAACTGTTCGTGAACCGGAGTGCGGCCGCGACCGGTAACGTGATCAAGCTTGAGACGAGCAACGTGCCGACGATCCGCATACTGACGGCGATGACGAGCGCGACGACGAGCATGAACAACAAGTGTAACAGCGTGCTCGGCAATCCGGACACTTTTGCTTGTTCTTCATCGAACGACAAGAACAAGAGCTGTTTATAAAACACGACGATGACGATGACCGTGATGAGCGCGACAGCTAGAATCAAACCGATATCAGACGGACTGACCGCTGAAATCGAACCGAACAACAGCGTCGACAAATCGACCGAGAAGCCGCGCGACAACGAAATGAAGATCGCGCTCAGTCCCATCCCCGCCGACATCATGATCGGGATCGACAGCTCTTGGAAATGGACGTACTTATTGCGGAGCCAATCGAGACCGAGCGCCGCGAGCACCGAGACGAGCGTCCCGAGGTAGAGCGGATTCAAGTCAGAGAAGAACAAGACATACTGTCCGAGAAATAAACTAAAGGAGATGCCGGCGAGCGTCACGTGTGACAAAGCGTCAGCAATCAGACTCATCCGTCTGACGACGACGAAGGAACCGATCAACGGGGCCGTAAACCCGATGACGACGGCCGCTATGAACGCATAACGTAAAAAACTATAGGTTAACAAGTCGGCAATCATGACATACCTTCATGAACGAGGACTTTGACGGGATACGGCTTGATGGCGGCAAGTTCTCCTAGTTCGCTATACTCTTTCAACCCACAGTTACAGGCCATACGTCCTCGGTCAAGATGGACGACTTTCGTGACGAGGTCGGTGACGACGTTTAAATCGTGCGTGACGAGGATGAACGTGCATGACGTCTGCTCGCGCAACAAGTGGAGCACTTCATAAAAGTCCCGCAGATGCTTTTGGTCGACCCCGACCGTCGGCTCATCCAAGATGAGCAAATCGGGTTGGTTGACGATGGCCCGGGCGATGAACACACGCTGCTGTTGCCCACCGGACAGGCTTCCGATTTTGCGGTTCCGATGCTGCCACATGTTGACCGTCTCGAGCGCATTTTGAATCGCGGCCCTATCTTCCATGTTCAATCGCTTGAACAGGCCTAGCCGTCCGTACCGGCCCATGGCGACGACTTCTTCGACCGTCACCGGAAACCCAGAGTTAAATGACGCCGCTTTTTGGGAAACGTAACTGATACGGGACTTGTCCTTGAATTGGCCTTGCGGGTGACCGAACAGTTCGACCGTTCCCGCCTGCGGGCTCAATAGACCAAGGATCGTCCGAATCAACGTCGACTTGCCTGACCCGTTCTCGCCGACGATGGCGACGAAATCACCTTGCTTGATGTCGATGGACACGTCCTGAAGTGCGGCCGTGCCATCGTAATAATACGAAACATGATCTAATTTTACGACAGATGTCGTCATGAGCTACCCTTCTCTCGTTTGATAAATCGTAATCATTTCTACTTGCTTGGCGTCTGTATTATACAGAATATTATTAAATGCTTCAAGTTTGAGAAGATCGCGGCGCTCGTCGTCACGCCTTCACACAAAATCAAGATGAGTTTGTCTAGTGTTCGTTGTACACTAGAGGTATCGCAGAGGGGGATTTACCGTGGAAAAAAAATTAGCAGTCATTGATATCGGGTCAAACTCGATTCGCAACGTCATTTTTGAAGTGAATCGACACGGCCAATATTTCGAACGGTTGAACGTGAAAGAAGTCGCTCGGCTCTCGAGTCACATCACCGATGCGAACGAACTATCCGAAATGGGCATCCAATCGTTAATCGAGACACTCGACCATTTCATCAGTCTGAACAAGCATCATGGCGTCAAAGAGATGTTGCCGGTCGCGACCGCAGCCATCCGCAACGCCAGCAATTCTGAAGCGATTTTAAACGAGGTCCTTGACGCGACCGGGATGGAGATCCGCTTGTTGAGTGACTATGAAGAGGCGTATTACGGATACTCGGCCATCGTCAACTCGACTTATATCGAAGACGGCTATTCGGTCGACATCGGCGGCGGCTCAATGGAAGTGACTTACTTCAAAGACCGCGAGCTCGTCTTTTATCATAGTTTCCCGTTCGGTGCCGTCACGTTGACGAACGATTTTATGTCAGGCGACACGCTCTCGAAAGATGAGCGGAAACAACTGACTTCTTTCTTGAAGAAGGCGTTCAAAGACATCGATTGGCTCGTCCCTCACGGTGTTCCGCTTGTCGGCGTCGGCGGGACCGCCCGTAACCTCGTCCGCGTCGAACAGTCGTTGTCCCACTTCCCGCTTGAAGGCATCCATCAATATACGCTCGGTGCCGACCGGCTTCACGAAGTCGTCGATGAACTGATCGACATGTCGACGAAACAACTCGGACGACTCGATGGCCTGTCAAAAGACCGGATGGACATCATCGCTCCGGCCGTGACCGCAATCGATGAACTGGCCCGCTATTTAAAAGTGCCTGAGTTTACGATGAGCAATAACGGTCTGCGGGAAGGGCTATTTTATGAATACTATTTAAAAGAGAACAACGAGATCCGTTTCGCTGATGTCAAAGAAGAAAGTTTCCGCCACTTCGAGAAACAATACGACGTCGACCCGGTCCGGCATCGTCATCTCGTCCATCTGGCCCGTCAAATTTATATGGGCTTGATCGAGGCGAAGACGATCAAACCAAAACCGTTCGAACCGGGACTGTTAGAAGCAGCTTGCCGTCTCGCTTACGTCGGTGAATACATCGACCATAACAACAAGAGCGACCATACGTTCCATTTGATCACGACAAATGACTTTAAAGGCATGAACAACGAAGACCGGCTCGCCCTGGCACTCGTCACGTCTTACAAGTCCCGGCGCCTGCTCGAACAGCATATCGAGGGCTTTCCTGAATGGTTCGACTCGAAAATGTTAAAAAGTCTAGAGCTGATCGGGTCAATCGTCAAACTTGTCGACGCGCTCGATTTGACCGAGCGTCAAGTCGTCGAGGACATCGACGTCGAGACAACAGACGACGGGCTTGCCTTCACCCTTCAAACAACGACGTCCCCGCGCTTTGAACTGCAGCGTGGCATCCGTCACAAAAAGCATTTAGAACGCGCGATCGAAACGACGATCGAGCTACGCGTAGAGGAGAGGATTACTTTATGACAACTTACTTACCCGAACATTTTAACAACCGCGAATTGAGCTGGCTCAGCTTTAACGAGCGCGTGCTCCAAGAAGCGATCGATGACCGCAATCCGCTCATGGAACGTCTCAAATTCCTCGGCATCTTCAGTGCAAACCTCGATGAGTTCTACATGGTCCGTTTCGGAGGACTGAAAGACGAGGTGCTCGCCGGATTCAACCAACCGGAGGACAAGGCCGGGCTGACACCGAAGCAGCAAATTAAAGCGATCTCGATCAAGGCTCAAGAACTCGTCGAAGTCCAGTATGCGACGTATAAAAAAATCGTCAAACAGCTCGGAAACGAAAACGTCCGCTTTTTACGTCCGAAGAACTTGAACAAAGAGCAGCTTAATTTCGTCAAACTGTATTTCCGGACCCACGTCTTCCCGGTCTTGACACCGATCGCGGTCGATGCGTATCGCCCGTTCCCGATGCTGTTGTCAAAATCGCTCAATATTGCCGTCGAAATCTCTTCGACCGCCGAAGGCAAAAAGCGACTCGCCCTCGTTCAAGTACCGGCCGTCCTACCGCGTTTTCTCGAACTGCCGACAGAAGACGAAGAACATGCCGATTTGATGTTGCTCGAAGACGTCATCATCCAATTCATCGATTCGCTCTTCAAAGGCTTTGAAGTCGAGTCGACGATGCCGTTCCGGATCACCCGCAACGCTGACATGCCGTTCCATGAAGAAGGCAGTCACGATGTGTTGAAACAGATCGAGAAAGAATTGAAGAAACGCCGTTACGGCGTCGGCATCCGCCTCGAGGTCCAACAACGTTCACTCAGTAAAGAACTGTTGTTTATGCTACAAGACGTCCTCGATCTGCACGAGCGCGATATTTTCGTCGTCGACGGACCAATCGATTTGACGTTCTTGTTTGGCATCTACAACAAGATCGGGATCGAATATGACGAGATGATCAATGAGACGCTCATCCCGTTCGTCCCGGAAGGACTCGAGCCCGGCAAGGACTTGTTCAAGGCCGTCTTGAAAAAGGATTACTTGCTCCATCACCCATACCATTCGTTCGACCCGGTCGTCCGCTTTATCGCTCAGGCCGCGAAAGACCCGAACGTCTTGGCCATCAAGCAGACGCTTTACCGTGTGTCTGGCGATTCACCGATCATTAAAGCGCTCACTGACGCTGCCGAGAGCGGCAAACAAGTCACCGTCCTCGTCGAACTGAAGGCCCGGTTCGATGAAGAGAAGAACATTCAATGGGCGAAACAGCTCGAGAAAGCCGGGGCCCACGTCATCTACGGCTATAAAGAGTTAAAAACGCACTCGAAGATCACGCTTGTCGTGCGGATTTTAGAAGGAGGTGTCCTCCAACGCTTCGTCCACCTCGGTACCGGTAACTACAACGACTCGACGGCGAAGCTTTATACGGACATCGGCTTGTTGACAACAAATGAGGACTTGGCCGAAGATGCGACCAACTTCTTCAACTGGCTCTCCGGTTACGGTGAACGACCGTCTTGGCATGAGTTCGAGACGTCGCCTGACGACATGCTCGACTTCTTCCTTCATAAGATTGAAGACGAAATCAAACTGCATGAGAAGTATGGGAACGGTCGCATCGTCGCCAAGATGAACTCGCTCACCGACAAGTCGATCATCACGAAGCTGTATGACGCGTCTCAGGCCGGGGTCAAGATCGATTTGATCATTCGCGGCATCTGTTGCCTGCGGCCCGGCATTAAAGGTGTCTCGGACAATATTCGTGTCGTCTCGATCATCGACCGCTATCTAGAACATTCTCGCATCTTCTATTTCTATCAAAACGGGAAAGAAGACTTGTATTGCTCGTCTGCGGACTGGATGACCCGAAACATGAAAAAGCGCATCGAGATCTTGTTCCCGATCCTAGATGCGGGTCATAAGTCATACATTAAAGACATGCTCGCGCTACAGCTCGTCGACAACGTCAAAGCGCGGATCCAACGCGCCGATGGCAGTTACGTCTACATCAAACAAGAGCCCGGCCAAGAGAAAATTCAATCGCAGATCATTATCCATCAATATACAGGCGGCCGTTGGAACAACATCCCGAGCGTCTTCGAACGGGAGCCGTCGAACTGGGCCGAACGTGAAGTGCTTCGCCTTCGGGCCGAAAATGAGAAAATGACTGATGACTGATGTTAGACTTCTCAAACGAGAAAGAACATTGTATAATTAGTTCGATTAGTCAGTTGAAACGCTTTCATTTTCGAATATGGAGGAATCATTCATGCAAGAAATCTTACTCTCGTTGCTCGCCGGCCTCATCTGTGGCATGATTTTCACTGCCTTGAAGTTGCCGTTGCCTGCCCCCCCGGTCTTGCCTGGCGTCATCGGAATCTTTGGCGTCTTTCTCGGGATGAAAGTTTACCAATTCGCGCTCGCGAACTGGCCATTTTAAACAAAAAGAACGATGCCCGCGGGCATCGTTCTTTTTGTTACTCTGCATGATGGATCGCCTTATGACAAGTCGGACAGACCCACATCCCGCTGTCCCCTTCAAGATGGTACTCTAGCAGACGATGGGCCATCGCCCCATACCTGTCTGTCAAGTCGACTCCACAGCTCGTACAAGCCGTGACGGAAGCGATACGGTGCATCATCATTCGTTCCCGGGCTAGATGCGTCTCGTACGTTTGCCGTGTCCAGCGTTGGGATGGGACTTGATAACCGCGGTCCCACATATCTTTTAACGTCGCATATGACGTCGACACGTCGTACATACCACTCTTGAGCAGCGGATGATGAAAATCAAGGCCGACTAAATCGACGAGACAATAGTCTCGAACTTCATCGTCGGGACGCGTTCGCCAATACCGGTCGTCGGGGCGCGTCATCGTCTCGACGAGCATGATCTCGACTTCCGCGACGATCCCATATCCAACGACTTCGATCAAGGCTGGTCCCTCAACGCTTCCTTCAATGTAAAACGGGCTCTGCTCGCGAAAGTATGTCGGGAGCGCCGCCCATACGTCATACGTCTCTGGATCGATCTTTAGCACGCTCATCGCTTATTGATGCGCGAGCGCGAATCGTTCGCGCCATTCGGCGTCGAACGCGCCTAACCGGAACATGTCAATCTCTTGCTTATACGGCGCGACTTTCGTCTTCTCGCTGATTGGAATGTAAGGTGTTTCAAGAATTTTTGGCAAATGCGCGAACGCCTCATGATGGATGATTCGGTTCAACGCGTCAAAACCGATCTCCCCGTAGCCGATATTTTCGTGGCGGTCTTTTCTCGCCCCGCGCACGTTTTTCGAATCGTTGACGTGGATGACGCCGAGTCGGTCGATTCCGACGATGCGGTCAAACTCGGCAATCACGCCGTCTAAATCCCCCACGAGATCATACCCGGCGTCATGGACGTGGCACGTGTCGAAACAGACCGACAGCCGGTCGTTATGCGTCACTCCGTCGATGATCGTCGCGAGTTCTTCAAACGTCTTCCCGAGTTCGCTTCCTTTTCCTGCCATCGTCTCGAGGGCGATCTTCACCGTCTCGTCTCCGGTCAGCACTTCATTCAAGCCTTCGATGATGCGAGCGAGACCGACGTCTTCGCCGGCACCGACATGGGCACCTGGGTGAAGGACGACGTGACGGGCGACTTGTAGCGCCTCGGCCCGCTTGATTTCAGCCGCCAAAAACGAGACCGCGAGTTCGAACGTCTCGGGTTTCGTCGTATTGCCCAGGTTGATGATGTATGGGGCGTGGACGACGATCTCCTCGATGTCATGCGCCGCCATGTGGACGAGCGCCGCTTCGATATTTAACTCCTCGATCGGTTTACGGCGCGTGTTTTGAGGCGCGCCCGTATAGACCATCATCGTCGTCGCACCGTACGAGACGGCTTCCTCACTGCCAGCGAGCAGCATCTTCTTACCTGAAACCGAAACGTGTGAACCAATTTTTAACATAGTCAACTCTCCTTCGCAATCTTCTGCCTTTAGTGTACACAAAAAGAAGAACCGACTCCATGAAGTCGATTCTTCTTTTTAGTGATTACCGTCTGTTCTTCTTACGGGTCTCACGACGTTCCGTGCGCTGTTGTTGCATATGCTCACGCGAAGCCGTCTCTTTCAATTTATACTTGAACTTCTTCTTGTAGCCTGGTTTGACTTTCTTCTTCGCCTTCTTGATCTCACCGGCCATACGGCTGTGCGCCGTGTGCGATACTTTCATCTTACGGTCGGTCACGCGGCGTTTACGAGTCTTGATCTCTTGGAGCGTCCCGCCTTTGACATCGACATGTGTGAACGCGAAACCACGCTCTTCAAGTCGATTGATCGGGCCGTTCTCGTGATCTTCATACAGCGTATACGCTTCTCCGGTAGCACCGGCACGACCGGTCCGGCCGACACGGTGTGTGTAGAAGTCGAGATCTTTCGGGATACCGAAGTTGATGATGTGCGACACACCTTTAATATCAATCCCGCGGGCAGCCAAGTCGGTTGCGATCACGTATTGATATTTTGCATCGTTGATGTCTTTGATTGCTTGCTTGCGTCGACGGGCTTGCATGTCGCCATGAAGCGTCCCGACGTTGAGGCCTGCCTCCTGGAACGACTTCTCGAGCTCATCCGCGTCTTGTTTCGTGTTCGTGAACACGAGGCAGACGAACGGATTGATCGCTTTGGCCACTTCGACCGTCAATTCTTTGCGATCGCGGTGACGGACCGGGATGACGTGATGCTTGATCTTCGGTGCGACGCGGTGCTCGGCACTCGCTTCCGCGTAGCGCGGGTCATGAAGATATTTCTTCAAGAACGGCTCGAGCTTCTCTGGGATTGTTGCTGAGAAGACCATCGTTTGCAGTCTTTCCGGAAGCGACTGCGCGATGCGGTCCACTTCTGGCAAGAAGCCCATATCAAGCATTTGATCGGCTTCATCGACGACGAAATGTTTGACTTTATGCGGGAACAACGCCTGAACTTTCATCAAGTCGAGTAGACGGCCTGGCGTCCCGATGATCAACTGTGGTGGGTTTTTCATCTTGTCGATTTGACGTTCGCGGTCAGTTCCACCGACGATCAAACTCGTCTTAATATAGTCAGGCTGCTTCACGAGGAGTGTTTTCAACTCTTCGTGGATCTGCCAGGCGAGTTCGCGTGTCGGTGCGACAACGATCGCCTGGACTTCGTGTTCGCTCGGGTCGATCGATTCTAAAATAGGTAAGAGGAACGCGAGTGTCTTCCCGGTCCCGGTTTGTGATTTTCCAATAATGTCACGGCCATTCATCGCGGCTGGAATAATCCGTGCCTGAATGTCCGTTGGGTTAGTGATGCGCTTTTCTGTCAAGGCATCGACGATAAACGGTAACAATTTGAACTGTTGGAAGCTGTTCAATCGATACACCTCCTGTTTCTTTCCACTTTTCCTAGCATAGCGGAATCTAGTTATTTGTCAATTAATCTTTACCGAGTCCTTCATACAAGTAACTCGATGAATAGTAGTGCGCCGAGATTTTTTTACCGCTCAAATGCTGTTCGAGCGCTTTGAACCCGACTTCAATCATTTCGTTCGGGGATTGCACGACCGTCGCATCGACTTTCCCGCTATGAATCAACGGGTAAATCTCTGTCACACCGTCTACCGACACGATTGTCTTGTCATTTAGTCTCTTGCTCTCGAGCGCCCTTACGACCCCGAACGTGTTGTCGTCGTTATGGGAAAACACGGCGTCGAACGGGATGTCTTCCTCGAGCCAACGCGACATCTCGATCTCGGCTTGGAACGTATCGTAGTTACCCGTGAGCGAGGCCACGACCTCGAGGTCGTCATGGGCTTTATCGTACTCGGTCAACCCAAGGCTACGGTCGATGGTCGAGCGGACTTTTGCCGTTCCCCGCACTTCGACGACACGGATCGGCCGACCGAGTGCGGTATGTTGGGCGGCAATATGGTTGGCGGCCATCCGCCCGATTTCAACGTTATCGGACACGACGGACGTGAGCACGCTATCGTGGTCGATCATCCGGTCGATCGCGATAATCGGGATGCCCTTCTCTCTCGCCTTTTGGAGCGATGACTGTATGAACGTCTCGTCAAGCGTCGTCACGAAGATGGCTTTGACACCGCGCTCGATCAAAGAATCCAATTTCTCTTTTTCTAAGACACGTGAATCTTCACTTGTCGTCGGAATCGGAATGAACCCTTTTTGATTGGCCGTTCGTACAAAGGCGGCTAACAACTTATTGGCGTGTTCGTGTTTTTCACTGACGAACACGAAGCCGACCTCATTGTTCGTCGTCACGCGTTCCGGCAACTGGATCGACGTGATCAATAAAATCGTCATGGCCCAGACGACGGGAATCCAAAGCCAGTAATAGCGGAAGCCTTTCATACGTCTGTCCGCCTTGGGATTTTAATCATCATCGCCGTACCTTCTCCTTCAACGCTCTCGATCTCCATTTGACCGTTTACGGCTTTTAATGATTCTCGAATCATATACAGCCCTAGCCCGTTGCCGTTCTCTTTCGTCGTATAGAACGCCGACCCGACCGTGTTCACTTGATCTTTCGTCATCCCGATCCCGTTATCCTCAATCAAGAACCGATAATCCCGCTCCGTGAAGAGGACCGTGACCGTGACGCTACCGTCCGCCCCTTTTGAATCGACGGCTTCGACGGCGTTTTTAAACAAGTTGTAGATGGTTTGGACGAGCATGTCGCTCGAACAGTAGAACGGCGGCATCTCGTTCGGAACAATCAGTTCCCACTTCGTCACCCGTTTATAACATTCGGCGTCGAGTAAGAACTCGAGCCGACTCGCAAATTCGGTCATGTCGAGCCACTCTTCTTGAAGCTTGGATTGATCTGGTTTGGCGAGCGTGAGCATCGTCGTAATCAAATGGTTAGCCCGATTGAGCTCGGACAGTGCAAGGTCGAGCATTTCTTCACTACCATGACCTTCTTTCGCCATCTGCAAGGTGATTTGGACAGGTGTGAGCGGGTTACGGATCTCGTGAGCGATCCCGGCCGCGAGTTGACCGAGCGAGGCGAGCTTCTCTTGTTGGAGCAAGAGCTGTTGTTGGCTCAACTGCTCACGTCGAGCCGTCTCCATCCGATTCGAGTAGTCGTTATACGTATCGAGGAGCGTCTGGACTTCCTTTGAACCGGTGCGTTCGAGTAAAATCGGTTCGAGTGACTGTTGTTTCTTGATGTTTTGAACGAGTTCGAGCAGCGGGCTCGTCAATGTCTTCGAGAGAAGGAGACCGACTAAAATACTTAAGAAGAAAGTGACGAGCGTAATCATCAAATATTGCCAGCGTGTATCGTAGACCGCCTCATACACCGAATCCATGCTATGCTTGGCCAATACGCTCCATCCGTTCACTCGTGCGTCCGGTTCGAACATGATGACGTCGTCTTCGGTACTTAAAATCGTCCGAACGTCATACTCATCCGTCGTTTCGACGATTGAGCGTGATAACCTTCGCTCCGCATCCGTGACGAGATTAAACGATGTCGATAACACTTCTCCCCGCTCATTTAAGAGGTAGAGAATCATGTCATCATTCGTGGATTCAAGCATGCGCCGATAAAGGTCCGAGTTAAGCACACTGATGCTGCCACCAAACATGCCAATCGGTCGGTTGTCCTCGATGACTGGTACGTAAAGATACGTGCCGGCATCACCAGAAATCGATATCGGGTCACTCATGAATAAATCGTCGCCGTTCGAGGTGATGACTTCTTTAAATTTCGGATCAGCCTTTAACGTCATCGCGGGGACTTGCCGTTGCGAATACCAAGTGAATTCATCTTCTCGTAAATCATAGTAAAAGATCGAAGTGAAACTCGTTCGTTGGTTCAAGTAACCCGTCCGAATCCGCTCTTCAATCCAAGGTTCGTTTCCAACGTAAGCACCAAGGTAGACGAGGTCTTCATACAATTTCCCAAGCCTTGTCTCGAGGTTCTCGATACTCCCATCAATCGCATAGTCAAATTGTTCTTTCGCCAATTCTTCCGCGCGGGACACCGTCACGCGATCGGCAGAGAAAGCTAGTGATGAGATGACGAGTCCAAGAATGATAAAGATAATAAATGTGATTTGAAAGAAGTACGATTTTCGAACTTCAAGCAATGTTCTCAAGCGTTCCACGGTGTCCCTCCTTTCTAACCTTAAGATTATAGCATGAATACACGCAATTCTTTTCGTATTTTCGAAACAATGTTAGACTAATACGTAGGAAAGCATCGCGAAAGGAGCGTTCATCACGAAATGAAAGTTAAAAAAATTAGCCCACGCGGATACTGCTATGGCGTCGTCGATGCCATGAAATTAGCGAATGAAGCCGTGGCCAACCCAGATTTACCACGGCCTATCCATATACTCGGTATGATCGTCCATAACCGTCACGTCACCCAAGCGTTTGAAGACTTAGGCGTCAAGACCGTAGACGGCGAGGATCGGATGCAAGCAGTTGAAACAATCGACAAAGGGACCGTCGTGTTTACGGCCCACGGTATCTCCCCGCTCGTTCGGAAGCGTGCCATCGAAAAAGGACTGACGATTGTCGATGCGTCTTGTCCTGACGTTCTCGTCACGCACGATTTAATTCGTGAGAAGACAGCGGCCGGCTACGAAGTCATCTATATCGGCAAGCACGGTCACCCCGAACCTGAAGGCGCGATGGGTGTCGCCCCTGGAAAAGTCCATCTCGTCCAGTACGAGAGCGATTTTGAGGCGTTGCCAGATCGTTTGTTAGACGCAAACATTCTCGTCACGAACCAGACGACAATGAGCCAATGGGACGTTTCGGCATTGATCGACCTCATTCAAGAACGCTATCCTCACGTCGAGGTGCATAACGAGATTTGTAACGCGACACAAGTTCGTCAGGAAGCCGTGGCCGAACAGGCCGGCGACTGCGACTTGCTCATCGTCGTCGGTGATCCGAAATCGAACAACTCGAACCGTCTCGCCCAAGTCTCTAAAGAGATTGCCGGGACGAATGCCTATCGCATCGGTGATTTGAGTGAGCTCGATCTCAATTGGCTTCAAGACGTCGAAACGGTCGCGGTCACATCGGGCGCGTCGACACCGACACCGATCACGAAAAAAGTCATCGACTTTTTGACGCAGTACGACCGTGATGACTTGAGCACACACGACAAGACACCTTATCTCGAACTACGAAACATCCTGCCGAGAGTGAAGGCGCTTCGCAAATGACAAGCAACCCCCGTCCTCATGTGAACTGCTCCCCGTCAAGTAGACAGGGCAAATAATGAAAACCAGCCTAGGCGGCTTGAGACCTGTATTCGACAGGGCTCAAGCCGTTTAGTCGTTTCTGGAAACGATCGTGGTTGTAGAACGATAT